>JAOZKO010000064.1 GCA_029935325.1 Bacteroidales bacterium | reverse complement strand
TATTATATATTATTACATAAAATTGTAATAGCCTGATTCTATGATTTATATAAAACATTAACGGACTATTAAGTTGAGAAGAACCTTTAATGATAATACTCCTACTCCGAACTCCGTCAACACAAAATACCAAATACATTCACCCTACGAAGATTTTGCGAAGGAAGTAAACACATTTGAAATTAGTAATCGGTAATCGGTGTTCAGTAATCAGTACCTCAGCCGCTAAGGCGACATATCCAATAATCTAACTTATTTTGTTAGATAAAAGTTGCCAGAGTTCAGAGAGCACAAAATACACAACTCCCAATCCAAAAGTGAAACCCTCTCTCATTTGTTTAGCAGTCAAAGCGAGGGCTTCTCTTCCTTTGCGAACCCAACTCCGAACTCCAAACTCCGAACTAACTATAATAAGTATAGTCCTTTACCACAGCCTTTAAGAAATCAATAGGGATTATACCTTCAGCATCATGTCCAGTTATTTCAACTACTTTTTTATGAATTTTGCCAACTAAAGAATAATTTAAACTAGCCTCTGATTCTCCAACTATTTTTTTAATAAGCTCGATATCTGAACCTTTAAGTCTATCAACCTCTACTCTACTTAATATCGGAGTATAATTTTCGCCAACAACTGCTATTATTGTATCTTCAAAATTCACATCTTCCTCAACTTTTATAACAATTGTAGCTGCTGCAATATCTCCAAGTCGCTGTCCGTTTTTATTAAAAATCATTACTACTATCCCTAAACCAAACACAGAATCCACTGGACGCAGCAGTGCACGTATGAAATACTGGAAGAATCCTGCACTTTCACCTGTGGATTTCACTACTCTTATCTTCTGTGTAATCTTTCCAACGCTTTGGCCATCAGTAAATAATTCAAACAAGAAGTGGTATGAAAAGAAAATAATACTAATTATTACCATTGCGTATGTTGAATTTATTATATTTGTGGTCACAAAACTGATAAGAATTAATATTGAAATACCAAGTAAAATAAGATAGTCGATGAAAAATGCAATTAGCCTTTTACCAATTCCTGCTTTCTCTGTAACTAAAGTAACATTTTGAGTTGTTCCAAATGAAATATCCTGCATAAGACAATATATAAATGAATGAGATAAGGTTTATAAAACTAAATGGAAAGCGTTGGCAAGATTTTGACCAATTCCTCGGCAAGAAGCAAAAAAGTAGTCCTGATCATTTGGCTCACTTATATATTGAACTCACTGATGATTTAGCTTATGCCAAAACATTTTTTCCTAAAAGCAAAACTACAAAATATCTCAACCAAATTACATTTAAAGCGCATCAGCAAATATTTAAAAGGAGAAAAATTGGGAAAAACCGTTTATTGAATTTTTTCCTCTTCGACTATCCTCTTATTATATTTAAAAATCGGAAAAAAATCCTCTATGCCTTTCTAGTTTTCCTAATATCAGCAATTATAGGTGCTGTCTCTCTTCATTTAGATAACGAATTTGCTAGGGCTGTATTAGGTGATGGATATGTAAATATGACTCTTGATAATATTGAGAATGGTGATCCACTTGGGGTTTATGATAGCTCCAATGAATGGGAGATGTTTTTCAGAATAGCATGGAATAATATAAGAGTTTCGTTTCTTGCTTTTGCAGCTGGAATATTATTTTCAATGGGAACATATATTATGCTGTTTTATAACGGAATTATGATTGGTGTATTCCAATATTTCTTCTATCAAAAAAACTTACTAGCATTCTCATCATTAACAATTTGGATGCATGGAACTATCGAAATTTCATCAATTATTATTGCAGGAGCAGCTGGCATTGTTATGGGCAATAGTCTGCTATTCACCGGAACATATCCCCGAAAATACAGCCTACAAAAAGGCGCCATGCAAGGTGTGAAAATTGTATTTGGGCTTATTCCATTCTTTATTATTGCTGCTGTTATTGAAAGTTTCTTGACTCGCCACTCTGAGGAATCCCTAATATTTGATGCATTACTAATAAGTGCTTCAGGTATATTTATGATATTCTATTTCTTTATTTACCCTTATATATTAATTAAAAAAACTAACAACTATGAATGACGTTTACAAGATTAACTTACGACAGAAGCGAAGTCTTTCGGAATTAATATCAATTACTTTTGATTTTATTAAAGTGAATTTTAAAATCATTTTATTAAGCTTTCTAACTTTTGGTGTCCCCCTTGTTGTACCTGGCATATACTTCTTTTCAAAGTTTACAATTAATATGTCCACGAGCATGCTTGGTGGTGGAATGGACTTTGATTTTCCTTCCTTAGGCATTGGTCTAGTTCTCCTTTTTGCTGGTGTGCTTTTGTACTATATTTCAATTAATGTTTTAGTAGCATTATACCTAGATGCAGAAGACCCTAAAAGCATTACAATAAATAATATATGGGATGGTATTATTAAAAACCTCGGTAAATATATTGGTGCAGGAGTTCTAATAACATTAATGGTATTAGTAGGTTATGTGCTTTTAGTAATACCCGCTATTTATATAGGAATTGCTGTATCATATGTTTTCTTTATCATTACTTTCGAGGACAAAGGCGTTGGTAACGCCATTAGCAGAAGCTTTGAAATAATAAAAGGGAATTGGTGGAGCACTTTTGGCTTTATTCTCCTAATTGGACTAATACAAGGAGCAATAGGTTACATTGTTAGCTTACCTTTATCTCTTCTGAATGAGTTTCTTATTGGGCCTTTATCTGATGGAAATAGTTTAGATAGCGCTACCATTAATACAGCCATAATTTCATCAGTAATTTCAATGACATTTACAATGTTTGTTTCTTGTATCTCTACGGTAGGTATTGCTATTAAGTATTTCTCCATAGTTGAGGATAAAGAAAGAATAGGCTTACAAGACGAAATTGAAGCAATGGGATCAATTGAAGAAGAGGAAGAATAAATGAGGATTCCCTTAATTATCATATTATATTTATTGTTTCCACTTCTAGTGAATGCCACTACTGTGGAAACTGCTGAGGACAATAATTGCTCCTTTTCGCAGAAGAAATTAGATAAGTATAAAGCTGATAATGATTTTAAGTATGTAGAAACTGAAGAAAACAAAGCTGACCTATATGATTCATATGGTCAGCTAATTAAGAATATCATTGCTAGAATTTTTGGAAATAGAGCTGCTGGTTATATCCTTTCCAATTTTCATTATATAATACTTGGTATCGCTATCATAATATTGATAGTTTATTTCCGAAGAATTCATATGAAAGGGATTAAATTTAGCAGAAAAAAAGACCAAGAAACAGGAATAATAATACAAGAAGAAGTAATAGAAGAACTGGATTTTGAAGCTCTAATATCTGAAGCTATTAGCAAAGGGAATTTTAAAATTGCAATCCGATACAATTACTTAAACCTGCTTAAGCAGTTGTCAGTTGCCGAAATGATAAAGTGGGAATTACATAAAACAAATTTTGACTATTTCCTTGAAATAAAAAATGAGGAGACAAAAAATAGCTACCGCAGATTATCAGTGCTATTTGAATATATATGGTATGGAAAAGGTGTAATTGATGAACAACAATATGAAAGTATTGCTAGTGAATTCAAAGAATTTAAAGTAATACGATAATAGATGCAAAAAGCTAGAGTATATATCACTGTTTTAGTCGCTGTTACAATATTGTATTCACTTATTGTTTGGATTGCTCCTGAAAAAATAGATTGGAAACTAAGCCTTGACCCAAATGATAAAGGGCCTTATGGCACTTACGTTCTAAAAAATTCTTTGGAAGATCTTTTTCCTAATTCAGAGATTTCAGAATTCGAAGAAAACTACTATTTCTTGAATAAAGAAGGCTATGAAGACAATATCAACTTAATAGTTATTAATAACTATTCGAGTATGAGCAGTCATAGCCTTGACGAATTGTTTGAATTTATTGAAAGAGGAAATACTGTATTCTATTCTTCACATAATATTAGTAGTGTTGTATTAGATAGTTTTGGTATTAATAATCAGTTTTACTATGCATCATATAATAATAAATCTGAGTACTTTCCATTACAATTAAATTCCGAGCAGTATAATAGTAAAGATTCTACCCATTATAAATACTCATACTTCCATTACCTTCAAGACTTCGATGGTTTGGATTCCAGTGAATTCAATTATGAGATATTGGGTAATATTTATGATGAATACTATACTAACTTTGTTCGCATTGATATTGGAGAAGGTCATTTGTTTTTACATACATCACCTATTGCATTTACTAATTATAATATCCTTAAAGGCTATACTGACACATATACCGAAGATATATTTTCCAAACTACCACAACAAAATACTTACCTTGATATTAGTTCAAGCAAAATAAGTTCTCAAAGCAAATCATTCTTTAATGTAATTTTCAAATATCGGGCATTAAAGATGGCCTATATTATTTTTCTTATTATTGTAATACTGTATATCGTCACAAATGCATTCCGTAAGCAGCGCCTTATCCCAATATTCAATCCTCCTAAGAACTCATCATTGGAATTAGTAGATTCTGTTGCCGAATTATATATTCACCAAGGAGACCATAAGAATTTGTCGGATAAAATAATTCGTCATTTCTACGATTATTTACAGCAGCATTATTACCTTTCACCAACAGTAATGGACGATAGGTTTGTGGAAAAGCTAAGCTCAAAATCGGGCAAAAGCATTGGAGAGATTAAAGAATTAGCAGGAGGAATACAAAATATTAAAAACGCGAAAAATGTTAGTGATGCTGACTTAATGAAGCTTTGCGAAATTATTGAAGACTTTAAAAAATAAATAAACTTAATGATATGTACGAACCGGAAAACAGAATAGATTTAGAACCATTAGCAACAAAAGTTGCTGATATCAGACTAGAAATAGAAAAATATATAGTTGGCCAGGAGCAAATGTTAAATTTACTTCTTGTTGCTCTATTGGCTGATGGTCATGTGCTAATCGAGGGCGTACCAGGAGTTGCTAAAACAATTACCGCTAGACTGATGGCTAAAACCATTAATGTGGATTTTAAACGCATTCAGTTTACTCCGGATTTATTACCATCCGATATTATTGGCACCTCCATCTATAATACCCAGAAATCGAGTTTTACTTTTAATAAAGGTCCGCTTTTTAGCAATATAATTCTCGCAGATGAAATAAATAGAGCACCTGCTAAAACTCAAGCAGCATTATTTGAGGCCATGGAGGAAAGGCAAATTACTGCTGATGGAAATACTTATATTCTATCTTCTCCATTTATGATTTTGGCAACACAAAATCCTATTGATTTAGAAGGTACATATCGACTGCCAGAAGCACAGATTGATAGATTCCTTTTCAAAATAATTGTTGATTATCCGGATGTGGAGCAAGAGGTTCAAATAATAAAGAATCACCATATGCGCAAAGGAAATATAAAGGTTGATGATTGCACTGCTATTATTTCGGATAAGGAGCTTGAGGGATTGCGCAATTCTGTTGGGCAAATTCATATTGATAGCAAACTGATAAACTATATTGCCAAAATGGTAGATGGCACCCGCAATAATCCAAATTTGTTTCTTGGTGCTTCTCCTCGCGCTTCTTTGGCAATTCTGCAGGCATCAAAAGCTTTTGCAGCTATTAATGGCCGCGACTTTGTTACACCAGATGATATTAAATATGTAACACCACATATTCTTATTCACCGTATTATCCTTAGTCCTGACAAAGAGATTGAAGGTGTTGATACAATGGACTATATTCGTGAAATTATTAATAAAGTTGAAATTCCTCGCTAGTGAAATGGATTCGTCAAATAGGATTTAGCTCAAGGTTTTATACAGCAAGTATTGGCCTTATGTTTATGTTGATTTTTACAGCAATTTTCCCTTCTATAAAATTGCTTACTGAATTAATTGCATTAGCAATGGGTGGATTTCTATTTGCTGATTTCTATTTGCTATTTCGAGTAAAGCAAGGTTTCAATCTGGAGAGAAAAATGGCAAATCGGTTTTCCAATGGTGACGAAAATCCTGTGGAAATTAAACTCCATAGCCATTATCAAAATACTATTCAAATTCGTATTATTGATGAACTCCCATTGCAGTTTCAGGAGCGGAATTTTCATTTTGACAGAAAGGTAGAGAAAAATGAATCTTTTAAAATCTCCTATTCTCTGAGACCAGTCTTGCGTGGTATTTATAATTTTGGGAAAGTTCACATATTTATAAATACTAAAATAGGACTTCTTGAGCGCCATTTAAAATTTAAGCAAGAGACCGATGTTGCTGTTTATCCTTCATTTCATCAACTCAAACAAATTGAGATGCTGTCATTTGCGGAGATGAAAAACCTTTTAGGGTTAAAGAAAATACGGCATATTGGCTATAATAAAGAGTTTGAGCAGGTAAAAAACTATGTAATTGGCGATGAGATAAAGCATATAAATTGGAAGGCAACTGCTCGCAAAAACAAATTAATGGTAAACCAATATCAGGATGAAAAATCGCAATATGTATATTGTATGATTGATATGGGCCGTACCATGGAAATGCCATTTAATGGACTTAGCTTGCTTGATTATTCCATAAATGCAAGCTTGGCAATTAGCCAAATAATACTTAAAAATAGCGATGAAGCAGGCCTTATTACCTATGATAAAAAAATCAGGTCTGTGCTTCCGGCTAGTAAGAAAAGCAAGCAACTAAATCTTATGTTAGAGAGTTTGTATGGGCAAAAAACTAATTTCGATGAATCTAGTTTAGAGCCCGTTTATTCATATATACAGCGCAAAATCAGACAACGAAGTCTATTAATTTTCTTTATTAATTTTGAAAGCATCTATAGCTTAAAACGAAATTTAGCATTATTCAAAAGGCTTAGCAAAAGCCATCTAGTATTATTGGTAAGCTATAAAAATACTGAGATAGAAAAACTCACCACCAAAGCAGCAAACGATATCGATGGAATTTATTTAAAAACTATTGCCGAGAACTTCCTTTACGAGAAACGTACCTTTCTGAAAGAACTAAGTAAATATGGCATCCATACACTATTTGCAGCACCCGAAGAAGTAAATATTCAAACCATTAATAAGTATTTGGAAATTAAAGCTCGAGGATTGTTGTAGGGGATTAAATAAACCAAAAAAACCCATTTCAAATAAATGAAACAGGTTTTAATTTCTGGGTGGATGAGGGGATTTGAACCCCCGACCCCTGGAACCACAATCCAGTGCTCTAACCAACTGAGCTACAACCACCGTTTAGCGGCTGCAAATATAAAAGTATTTTCCGTATGAAAATATATAAATGTTCAAAAATATATTTCTAAGCCAATAATTGTCTATCTTGTTATTATTTAGACATATACAGTCATCATTTCTTAATATTATTATTTTATAATTCCATTTAATAAATTAATACCTTTGCAAAATACTATGGAATCACAATCAAAGAAAGTACTGTTCTTGCCAGCATGGTATCCTAATAGAGAGGATGCAATGCTTGGTTTATTTGTGAGAAATCATGCCTTGACTCTAAAAGCCCATGCAGAAGTGTATGTAATTGCTGTAGTTCCATCACTTAAATTATCGAAATCATATGATATTACTATAAGTACTGAGCTTAATTTAGTAGAATTAATTGTGTATTTCAAAAAATCGAAAACTCCAATAATTTCTAAATTTCTGAATCTGTATCGATTTGCATTATCCTATTATGCTGCTTGGAAGGTAATGAAAAACGCCTATGGCAAACCCGATATAAGTCATGTGCACGTACTTACTCGCGCTGGAATTCCCGCCTTACTATTGAAAATATTTCAAAGAGTACCATATGTAATTACAGAACATTGGTCCCGATATTTTGAGTTTAATAATACCTATAAAGGTGTACTTCGTAAGTTTATAACAAAGCGAATTGTGAATAATGCCACAGCTATGAGTACGGTATCTAACGCCTTAAAGGAAGCCATGAATGCAAGGGGTTTAAAACATAAGAAATGGGAGATTATTCCCAATTCCATTGATACTATTAAGTTTGATATTCGCCCATTAGAGCATACTAAAGATACTATTCGCTGTTTTCATATATCTTGTTTCGAGGAGCAATCAAAAAATATGAGTGGTATAATTAGAGCTTTTAAGGATGCTGTGAAAATTGAGCCAAAGCTTGAGCTTATAATGATTGGTGATGGTGAACATTGGCAACAAACTGTGGATCTAGCCAAAGAGCTTGGCGTTGAGGATAAAGTAGTTTTTACAGGAACACTTGAGAATAGTGATTTGACAAATATGATTGATCGCTGCCAGTTTTCGATTCTATTTAGCAATTACGAAACCTTTGCAATTGTTATCGCCGAAAGTTTAGCTTGTGGCAAACCGGTTATAGCAACAAAAGTAGGTGCTATTCCAGAAGTGCTACCTGCCGAATTTGGGATACTAATTGAACCAAAAGACGAAAATGCTCTTACTAATGCTATTATTGAAATGGCACATAATATTGATAATTATGATGCTGATGCAATGCGAAATAGTGTCGTTGAAAAATACGATGCTGAGCAAGTTGGTTATCAGATTTTTCAATTCTATAAAAATGCAGAATAGTTTTTAATAATATCTAATCTATTTAATACACTTAAAGCCTAAATTATGAATTTAAATCTTAAAATAATTATCTTATTACTATTAACCAATGTAGCTCTATTTGGTCAGCTTACAAAAAATGTACTCTTTTTAGGTAATTCATATACCTATGCAAATGATTTACCATTAATGGTATCAAAGCTTGCTCAAAGTACTGGCGACAACTTGGTTTATAGTAATAATACTCCTGGCGGATATACTTTGCAAGGACATAGTACCAATAGTGCATCATTAAATTTTATCCAACAAGGAGGTTGGGATTATGTGGTTTTGCAGGATCAAAGTCAAAGACCTTCTTTCCCAATTTCTCAAGTTATGGTAGAGGTATTTCCTTATGCTGCAAGCTTAAGCAATACAATAATACAATACAACCCCTGTGCAAAACCTTTGTTTTTTATGACCTGGGGAAGGAAATATGGCGATGCAGGGAATTGCGCTAGTTGGCCTCCGGTATGTACTTATAATGGTATGGATAGTTTGCTAAACTTACGTTATAGAATGATGGCAGACTCTAACGACGCCTATGTTTCACCTGTGGGAGCAGTTTGGCATTATATACGAGATAATTACAGTTCCATTGATTTATATTCTAGTGACAATAGCCATCCATCCTTGGCTGGTTCATATGCTGCTGCTTGCACTTTTTATAGTCTTATTTTTCAAAAAGACCCTACTGCCATATCTGATGATTATGGATTAAGTTCTGCAGATGCATTGAATATCAGAAATGCGGCTAAAACTATTGCCTACGATAGTTTATCAAAATGGAATGTGGGAAATTATCTCCCTCTGGCAGCATTCACTATAAACCAAACAGCAGCTACAATTCAGTTTTCGAATCAAAGTCAATACTCTAGCGATTATCTTTGGTATTTTGGCGATGGTGATTCTTCTACTGTCTTTGAACCTAGTCATATATATGCTCAACCGGGGACATATACTGCAATGCTTAAAGTGTCGAAGTGCTTAAATACAGATACAGTTTCGTATAAAATAACCATTATCCCAGATGCAATTAACAGCAACGACTTTATCAAACCTATACTGTATCCCAATCCAGTGATGGATGTAGTAAATATTAAATTTGACAGAAAATATGCTATTAAAAATATATCAATTCATACAATTGATGGGAAATATATTAAACGTTATAATTCAATATATACTGATAATTTAGCATTAGATTTAAAAGGTATAAAAAGTGGTCTTTACTTTTTATCATATGAAATCAATAATCATATCTATCAATCTAGGATAGTTAAGATTGAGGATTAAAGCAAAAAAGCCATCTACAAATAGCAGATGGCTTTTTCTTATATTTCTGTGTTAATTAAAAAGATAAAATAGTATCTTTTATTATTTTAATAGCTTTCATCAATTCATCTTCGCTAATTACCAATGGAGGAGCAAAGCGAATAATATGATCATGTGTTGGCTTTGCTAAAAGGCCATTTTCTGCCATTTTAATACAAACATCCATTGCTGTTTTACCATTTGTTGGTTTAATAACTACAGCATTAAGCAGTCCCTTTCCTCGAACTAGCTCAATCATTGGAGAATCTATTTTTCTAATTTCAGATCTAAATATTTTACCTAAATACTCAGCTTTTTCAGCTAAGTTTTCTTCTTTAACAACTTCTAATGCAGCCATGGCAACTGCTCCTGCCAATGGAAAACCACCGAAAGTAGAACCGTGCTCACCAGGCTTAATTGTAAGCATAATATCATCATCAGCCAATACTGCTGAAACTGGAATAACTCCACCTGACAATGCCTTACCTAAAATCAAAACATCAGGGCGAACTCCCTCATGATCAACTGCAAGTAATTTACCTGTTCGTGCAATTCCTGTTTGAACCTCATCAGCTACAAAAAGTACATTTGCATCTTTACATAGCTTTGCACATTTTGTCAAATATCCTTCGTCTGGCACAAAAACTCCAGCTTCTCCTTGAATAGGCTCAACAAGGAAACCAGCTACATTAGGATCTTTAAGTTCTTTTTCTAGAGCTTCAACATCATTATAAGGAATAGTTATAAAACCTGGAGTATATGGTCCAAAATCATTTCTTGCGTCAGGGTCTGTTGACATTGAAATAATAGTAATTGTGCGACCGTGGAAATTCTCAGCAGCAACAATAATTTTTGCTTCATTCTGAGGGATTCCCTTTACTTTATATCCCCATTTACGAATTAGTTTTAATGCTGTTTCATCAGCTTCAGCACCAGTATTCATTGGTAATACTTTGTCGTAACCAAAATACTCAGTAATATATTTTTCGTATTGTCCTAATACATTATTATAGAAAGCTCTTGATGTAAGAGTTAGCTTTTGTGCTTGATCAGTTAAAGCTTTAACGATTTTAGGGTGGCAATGACCTTGATTTACTGCTGAGTAAGCAGATAAGAAATCGAAGTACTCTTTACCTTCAGTATCCCAAACTTTATGTCCTTCACCTCGCTCTAGAACTACTGCTAGTGGGTGATAGTTATGTGCTCCGTACTTATCTTCCAGTGCTATGGCTTCTTTTGATGAGATTTTTTCTATCATAATGTTGACTTAATATAGGGTTAAAAACTAAATAATTTGCGTGCAAATATAGAATTATTTTAGATGATTTAAGGAAGATAATTTAGTATTAGTTTATTTAGTGCCTGCAAGAAAACTCTGCAAAATTAGAAATGCATCTTTTGGCGATATTTTAATCTTTCTCAACTCACTGATGCAAAGGCATCACTTCGTCTCAAAAAAGTTAAAATCTCATCCAAAATATATCATTTCGTAAAATATGACAGTTTTCTTGCAGGCACTATTTATTTTTCTTTTTTTTGGAAATAACTCTTTTTGGTATTCCTAGAAATATATTATTTAGATACAATCGCTTCTATAAACGTGACTACAGGATTTAGAGTGGTAAAGTGTTTTAAAATATTATGATAATCTTTATCATGGCTAAATAATATTTTAAGGGGCTGAATGAATAAACTTGAAGTGAAAAATATCCGCTGAAGGCGGATTAATAACAATAGCCACAGGTGGAACCTGTGGTTAATTGTGAATCAAATGTAAACTCTGAAGGAGTTTAACTGTTTAT
>JAOZKO010000290.1 GCA_029935325.1 Bacteroidales bacterium | reverse complement strand
CTGTTTTTCAGACTCAACAATTTCTAGATTTGTATTCAACAAAATAACATTGGCTCTAGACTTTTCCCTTTTCTGAAAGAAAAACACCAACAGAAAAGTAATGGTAATACCAACTAAGAGAATAAGTGAAAAGATAAAATACCTTTGCCTTGCTATTTCCGACTCCGTTAGGAGCTTCTCATTATTCAATAGTTCAATTTTTTGCTCTCTTTGCAGTATTTCCTTTCGCATATCAAGTTTCGCTAGATTCTCCGAAATCTGCACCGTAAAAATACTGTCGTTAATTTGCGTGAAAAGCCTATAATAATGTAAAGCTGTTTCAAATTCATTTTGTCTTTCATAAAGCTCAGCAAGCTTTTCGTAAGAAAACCTCATTGATGCTTTTCTTAAAATCGACTTTGATGCTTCCAGACTTTTGAAATAATAGAATTTTGCCGAATCAAGTTTGTTTTGCTCAAGATAATAATCTCCAAAATTATTACACACCCTACCTATTGACACCTTATCATCTAATTTTACAGATACAATTAAAGCAATTTTATAGTTTTTTAATGCCATTGAATTCTCACCAATGTCAGCATATATCAAACCAATATTACTATAAATAGTTGCCAAACCAAGGCTATCCGAATGTTTGCTCTTAAATTCTAAAGCTCGGTAATAGTTGTATAATGCCGAATCGTACTCCTGCTTATAATACTGAACTAAACCAATATTATTCAATGTATTAGCACACGACACCTCCTCATCATACTTAAAAAATATAATATAAGCCTTTCGGTAATACTCTAGTGATTTATCGTATTTCTTCTGAGTATTATAAATAGAACCAATATTATTAAGTACACCTGCCGATATTCTATCCTCATGTATTTCTTCTGATATTTGCAACGACAGCTCTAAGTAATTTAAGGAAGCACTATAGTCGCTAATCTGAAGCAATGCAGTTCCCATTCTGCTATATGCTACCGACAATCCCTTTTTGTAATTTATAGACTTACACTTATATATACTCTGCTGAACCAAATCAATAGCATGCATATATTTACCCAAAACAATAGAATTATAAGCCGATTTATTTAAAGAATCAATAGTACTTATTTCTGTTTTATGGTTGATATCAGACACTTGTTCATCGGCGGCACTATCAGTTGCCATTGATGAAATTGTAAAATTCAGAATAAGAAAAAGTAAAATAAAAACTCGCATTATCTAATATTTGAATTACAAAAATTTAATAATTGGCAGTACTAAAACCATCAATTCCGTTATATAATATTCAATTTCAAAATTATACTAAATTAATTTATGATGGACATTTAATACTATACTTACTTCGTACTAAGTTAATTTTTATTATATCTTTGTAATCTAAACAATAGTTCGTTGGGTTTTTGTTTCTCGCAAAGACGCCAAGGCGCAAAGGGTTGATTTTGTGATTATTATAGATTATTGCAGAAAACCGTAATCGCCTGACTGTGTGATTTATATAAAACATTAACGGAGTATTACTAAAATCACTAACGATAAACAATTATGACAACACATCAAATTAAACCAAGTAATAAATGGTCGAATATCTTAATCAACGCCATTATTACTCTTTCTATTGGAGCAATGTTAATATTAGTTCCTAATACCATTTATCAAACAATAATCATAGGCATTGGAATTGTGCTATTTATAGCTGGTGTAGGTTTTCTAGTATATGCTAGTCGCTCTCACGAAATTAGTTTCCAATCAAAATCATTCTGGTATATTCAATCCGTTATAAATATCGTAGTAGGAATTTTTATCTTCTTTCAACCAGCTATGGTTGTTAATTTACTGCACTACTTTATTTCTATTTGGCTTATTATTGTTGGCGGAGTACAATTATTCTTTGCCTCCACTCAAAGAAGTGTTTATGGAAATGTGAGTGTTTTGCTTATTAATAGCATATTGGCATTAGGTCTTGGAGTTCTTTTTCTTGTTTGGCCAGAATTTCCACTAGTAGTAATTGGTTATATCACTGTTCTAATTGGTCTTATTCTGCTATTCTATAGTTATATCTTTTTCAAACACCGCAATGAGGTTGTAACAGTAAGCTATGATTCACAGGATTCAACGAATGACAACAGCGATACTGATGCTCTTATTGAGTAGTCTTTTCCTTTTCATTTAACGTAATAAATATCAATATAAATCCTGAAATAATAATAGTTTTATGATAATAGAATAAAACTATTTTCGCCGGCTTGAATTTGAAAATTTAACAAACAAGTCTTTGTACTATGGCATTTATAACAAAAGAGAAGCTTTTCAGTTGGGATTGGTTTAAAGCATATGGCTTTATATTTATTGGGACATTCATTATGGCTATTGCCTATGTGTTCTTTATTAGTCCTTACAAATTTGCACCCGGTGGCGTTTATGGAATAGCAATAGTACTCCATCATTTGTTCGATCTACCTATTGGATTAATGGGTCTTGCAATGGATATTCCGCTAACCATTTTAGGTTTTTGGATTTTAGGTCCTCGGTTTGGAGTCAAAACTATAGCCGGAATGCTTCTGCTTTCGGGTTGGATTAGTGGAATAGAATTTATCTATGGGTATGATCCTTTTGTAGCTGACCAACCTTTGCTTTCCGCATTATATGGTGGTGTATTAATTGGCATAGGCCTGGGATTGGTATTCAAATCGAAGGCTACCTCTGGAGGCTCCGATATTATTGCAATGATGATTGCAAAATACACACATCTGTCGTTGGGACAACTGATGATTTATGTGGATTCCGTAATTGTATTATTTAGTTGGATTGCCTTTAAAGACCCTATGATTCCTCTTATTTCCTGGGTGATAATTTTTATTACAGGAAAAGTTGTGGATGTGGTTATTGAGGGAATTAATTATGATAAAACTCTATTTATTATTTCCAATAGAAGTGATGAAATAAGAGATAAAATTATTAATGATTTAAAGCGAGGAGGAACCTTTATTCAAGCTAAAGGAATGTATAATGGCGATGACAAAACTATAATTTATACTACTGTAAACCGGCGTGAGCTAATGATATTGCAAAGCTTTATTAATAAAACAGACCCTGATGCATTTCTTACAGTAATAAATGCTAATGAAGTATTGGGAGATGGTTTTAAGTCACTAAAAGATAAAATTGAGTCTTAATTATTAATAGTCCATTGATGTTTTGTATAAATCACAGAATCAAGTCATTACAATAATATGTAATAGTATATAATATTCACGAAGTGATCCCTTTGCGTCTCCGCGTCTTTGCGAGAAACCATAAGTCACTGAAGTATTAAATTATAAAATTGGAAAATTATGATCGACCATATTGAATTAGGAAAATTAGGAGAAGAAATTGCTGTAGAATATTTAAGCAATAAGTCTTATAAAATAATAGAGCGAAATTGGCGATTCGGAAAGCTTGAGATAGATATTATAGCTATTGATAAGGATACATTAGTTTTTGTGGAAGTAAAAACAAGAAGTGCCGATTATTGGGTAGAACCTGAGCTGAGCTTAACAAAAAAACAGCAAGGTTTTATTATCAGAGCAGCCAATGCATATATCGATACTCACTCCTATGATATGGAAGCTCGTTTTGATATTTTCTCCGTTGTTGTTCACCCCGAAGGAAGAGAAGTTAAGCATATTGATGATGCTTTTTATCCTTATGCTAAATAG
>JAOZKO010000289.1 GCA_029935325.1 Bacteroidales bacterium | reverse complement strand
AATCAGGTGGGATCTTCTGGAATGGATTAAAAGGAATACCATCATCCTCAATTTCAATAAGAAATCTACTATTATATTTTTCAAATTTTACTTTAATCTCATGTACAACATTATCTTTATAAGCATACGAAATAATATTATTCAATAATTCATCGAATACTATGTTTACCTTTTTCGCTATTCTTGAATCAATGTTAAACTTTTTAGCAAACTCATTAAATTTAGAATTAATAATATTTATTTCCTTAAGATTATTCTCCAAAACGACTTCTACTATTTCAACCTCTTCCTTTACAGGATCATTATTCAATCTAAAACATAATATAGTAATATCATCAGCTTGTTCCTGTCCATTTTCAAATTGCTTTACATCATTGACTAATGTGTTAATAAATAATTCAGGACTAAGCTTTCTATTGTTAGTTACAAAGTCTGCCAATCGTTGATCTGAATATAGCTTACGCTCCAAATTCATAGCCTCTGTAACGCCATCAGTATAACAAAGAATAAGATCATCTTTAGAAAGGAATAATTGTGATTCCTTATAAGTAATATCCTCCATTGCTCCTATTACAGGCCCATGTAATTCTGTAAGCTTTTTCAAATCTCCATTACTTCTTGATATGTATGTTGGATTATGGCCGGCATTAGTAAAAACTACTTTCCCGGTTTGGATATCAAGGATTCCCATGAAAAGAGTACAAAACATATAGGTGTCATTACCTTCACTAATTTCATTATTTACATGGGTTACAATACTTGCGGTAGAAAGATCATTTGCAGATCTTGACTTAATAAGTGCTTTAACAACTGCCATCATTAATGCTGCAGGTACACCCTTCCCTGAAACATCACCTACAACAAAACAGTAATGATTCTCATCTATAAAGAAGAAGTCATATAAATCTCCACCAACTTCTCTTGCAGGAATTAATGTTGCAAATATATCAAGTTCATTTCTGTTAGGAAATGGTGGAAAAATTAAAGGAAGCATGCTCATCTGAATATCTCTTGCAATATTCAATTCTCCACTCATTCTTTTATTTGCTTTTTCTAAAGCTATTTCCAATTTCTTACGTTCTGAAATATCTGCATGAGTTCCAACAAAACGTACTGGTTGTCCATCACTATCAGACTCTACAACTTTTCCTCTTGCCTTAATCCACAAACAATCACCTGATTTCATTATCATTCGGTACTCAGCATCATATAGATCTGATTTACCCTCAAAATGTTCTGCAATACAAGGTTGTACAATAGAAGTCAAATCATCTTTATGTATTATATCAAACAGAACTTCTACATTTTTATCCAGACTATCAGGCTCATACCCTAACATTGTTTCAAATCTAGGGCTTAGAAATACATTCCCAGTTTTAATGTTCCAATCCCATAAACCATCGTTGCTTCCTTCAATTGCAAAATTCAGACGTTTCTCACTTTCTTTAATACGCTCTTCTAATTTTTTACGTTCACTAATATCTTGCTTTATAGCAACAAATTGAGCAATTTCTCCTTTATCATCAAGAACAGGTGTAATAGTCATTTCTTCATAATACAAGTCTCCATTCTTTTTTCTATTAACTATCTCATCATGCCAAACCTCTCCTCTCAGAATAGTTTCCCAAAGGTTTTTAAAAAAACCATCATCATGTTTGCCGGACTTTAATGCACTTGGATTATTGCCTACGACCTCCTCCGAAGTATAACCGGTAAGTTTGGTAAACGCAGGGTTTACCCACTGAATAATACCCATAGGATTTGTAATAACTATACCATTATCAGCTGATTCCAATGCAGCTGACTGTGTTTTAAGTAATTTTTCAGATCTTTTCCTTTCTGTAATATCTCTTAAGAATACTGTATGAAATTTCTTTCCATCCTGTTCCATCGAAGAAACACTATTCTCCATGAATAGAGTTGTACCATCTCTTTTTATTGCTTCAATTTCTCTATTATTAAATAAGATACATGATTCATCAATAGGTTCGTTTATTTTATTGCTTTCTTCAATTTTCTCTGCAACTTCAGGAACTAATATTCCAAAAGACTTTCCAACTATTTCATTATCTGAATAGCTAAAGATACGTTCAGCAGCAGGATTATAGAATACAATATTTTTAAACTCATCAATAGAAATAATTGCATCAGAAGCATTCTCAATAATTGATTTTACTTGTTCATTTGCTTTATTCAATTCTAATGTACGTGCAACAACCCGATCTTCTAATTCTTCTTTTGCTTTTATAAGGGCATAATTTGCTTTTTCACCTAGAGCAAGAGTAAACAAAATAGAACCAATAATAAAGATCAATGTAATTCCAAGTACTATAATTGCAGCCAATCTAATAAACTGAAATAAGGTCATTGCTTCTTCAACATCTATTTCAGTAGCGAGGCCTAACTCCATTTCTTCTATCCATTGCCATGCTCCCATTACATCAACACCCCGATAATCGTGATAACCTTTAATATTTATTCCAGAATTGCCACTCACTGCGCTTTTAGCCATGAAAGTAAGAGGTAAATCTTGTTCATTTAATTTAGTTCTGTACCCAGTTGTTAAATCTCCACCCGGATCTCTTATTTCAATAACATGGTTACCAAATCTATCTTCGTGATACACGCCTAAATTCATCAAATCGTCTTCAAACCTACTCTTGGAAAGCATCCTACCATTTCGATTAAAAACATAACTTTCACCTGTTTCACCGACATGGGAAAGTTGAAGGATTTCAGAAAAGCCATGAGAAGGATCAATTTCCTGAATTAAAGCAGCAATAACATTATGAGCTGTATCTTCAATAGGAATTATAAAATACATCATTGAGGATCTGCTATTCTCTGGCAGATTTTCTAGAATACTATCAGAAAGTATTGGTGGAATAAATACAACTTTACCACTAAATACAATATCTAACAACTCTGATCTATAATTTGCAATAATATTGGGTTTCCCAACAAGGGTAGTATCTTCAGAAACTATATTAATTAAACCGGGGTTAATAATATAGATTCCTTTATAATCATGCTCGGTGAAAAAATCTTCCAACTTATTATGAACAACATCATAATTACTTTTTTGAAAATTGTTTGAAATTTGGATTAACTGTCTTGACATACTGACCAATTCTTCATCATGTCCAAGTGATTTTAAATGTTCTTTCTTCTGTTTAAGCCAAAAGTTTATTCTACCATGAGCACTATTAAGATCATTTTCAAGCTGAAGTTCAATATTTTGAGAAAATTTAGATTGAATATATTCAACAGATAACCAACCAAGGCTAGCTATTACTAAAACAAGAACACCAATAGTGATTACCGATTTTATTCTAAATCTTCTCGAACCAAATTGTAAAGCAGTTTCTTCTTTGATTGATCGCTTAAAGTACCACTTAAATGCAAAATATAGAATTAAAAATAACCCAATAATTATTCCAACAATTGGCAAAATTGATGATAATGTACTTTTTGATTTATTTTGGTCATTTATTTCAACAGAAATCCATTTCTGACGAATAGCTTTCATTTCTTCATATGAAATATTATCTAATCCTTTTTGAATGATATCTTTTAATATTATACTATCTTTATTAACAGCCATATATAATGGCGGCGAGTCCATTCTTTCTAATTTTGTATCACTAATAATTTTAATATTTGGTAAAAAATTATTATCCAAACTATAAGAAACGATAT
>JAOZKO010000288.1 GCA_029935325.1 Bacteroidales bacterium | reverse complement strand
TGGCTCTAAGTAAGGTGTATTGTGTCAAACTATCAAGATGATATTGTAAGTTGCAGTTATTGAGGGTATTGAGCTTAAATATTTCTTTTAAAAATACTTTGTTAAATTAGATTTGTTATTCTAACTTTGCAGCCTTATTTTTTGAACAATAATTAGATAAATTTAAACTTTAACTTATGCATAATAAAGGCGCTATTAGACTATTAGCAATCTTGTTTGCGCTGGTATCATTATACCAGTTATCATTCAGTTATTTTACTTCAAGTGCAGAAAAAGATGCTAAGGAATATTCCTTAAGCCCTGCAGTATTAAGCGAAGCAAAATTGATTTCAGAACGCACTGGAAGAGAGGAAATTATTTTTCTAGACTCTTTACAGAAAGCAGCTGAAAACTATTATTTGGATTCTATAGCCAATGAGGATCAATACTATTTTGGCTTATATTCATATAAGGACTGTAAATTACGCGAGATAAACTTAGGTCTTGATCTAAAGGGGGGTATGAATGTTACCCTAGAGGTATCAGTGGAAGATGTTGTTGTCGCCATGGCAGGAAGCAATAAAAAAGATCCTTATTTTCAAACTGCAATTAAAGATGCACTTGAAGCTCAAAAGAATTCACAAGACGATTTTATTACATTATTTTATCAAGCTTGGTTGCAAGACAATCCTGGTTTAAATCTTTCTTCAGTATTTGCTACTGTGGAACTTAAGGATTTAATTTCTCCAAATTCAACTGATGAGGAAGTTGTTAAGGTGCTTCACGAGCAAGCAATAGCTGCTATTGGTAATACTTATGATGTATTAAGTAAACGTATTGACCAATTTGGTGTAGCACAACCTCGAATTCAGAAAATGCAAAATGGTCGTATTCTAGTTGAACTACCTGGTGTGAAAGACCCACGACGTGTTCGTAAGATTTTGCAATCCACTGCTCGATTGGAGTTTTGGGAAACATATAAGTTTAATAACCCACTTATATTCAATGCTCTTCTGCAAGCTGATCCTATTACCGCTAAGTATTATTCTAATGAATTAGTGGAAGAGGAAGTAGAGATTACAGAAGCTGCTACTGAAGAGCTTGAGTCTGCTTCCGAAGAAGCTGCAATTACAGAAACAGAGGAAGTTGCTTCTGAAAATGAATTAGCAGAAGCTTTAGATAGTGAATTAGAACTTATTTCAGGTGATAGTAGTGATACGGAGTTGAATATAGATGGAGATATTGATACTCCTGAAGCTCAACAACAACAGAATGTAAAAAGTTTATTCAAATATCTGAGGCCAAACTTTGTTAGGTCTGGAGAAGGTAGTTACCCCGGTAACGGAGCAATAATGGGTACAGCCCTAGTTCGTGATACAGCCATGGTTAACGCTATGTTCAAATTAGCACAAGTTAGGTCCCTATTCCCACGTGATATGAAATTATTATGGGGATTTAAACCACCAAAATATTTAGTTAATGAAGGTATCAACGGACTTGAACTATTTATTATTCAAGTTAAATCAAGAGACGGTGAACCTCCTTTGACTGGTGAAGTTATTACTAATGCCAATAGAGATTATTCTCAAACAGGAACCGTAGAGGTAAATATGAGTATGAATACAGAAGGAACACATAAGTGGAAAATCATGACCCATGATGCTGCTCCTGATAAAGACCATATTGCTATTGTACTTGATAAAGCAGTTTATTCAGCTCCGCGTGTTCAAAACGAAATTTCAGGCGGACAATCTCAAATTACTGGAGATTTTACTCTTGAAGAAGCAGCCGACCTTGCAAACGTTCTTAAAAGTGGTAAGTTGCCAGTTCCAGCACGTATTATTGAAGAGGCTATAGTTGGCCCTTCACTTGGTAAAGAGGCTGTAAATGCTGGCCTGATTTCTTTTATCGCAGCATTTATTCTTGTGCTGTTATATATGGTGTTCTTTTATAATAAGGCTGGTTTAATTGCCGACCTTGCACTCCTAAGTAATATGTTCTTCCTATTTGGAGTTCTTGCTTCTCTTCAAGCTGTTCTTACTCTCCCTGGTATTGCAGGTATTGTTCTTACTCTTGGTATGGCAGTGGATGCTAACGTTATTATATTTGAACGTATAAAGGAAGAAGTTAGAGCAGGTAAAGGTATGCGACTAGCAATTAGCGACGGTTATAAAAATGCATATTCAGCTATTATTGATGGTAACGTTACTACATTACTAACAGGTATTGTGCTATTCGTATTTGGATCCGGACCTGTTCAAGGTTTTGCAACAACACTAATAATTGGTATTATCACATCTCTATTCTCAGCAATATTTATATCTAGATTAACATTCTCTTGGTTACTTGATAAGAATAAGAGTATTTCTTTCTCAAATAAGTTCTCTGCTAATTTCATGGTGAATGCTAATTTTGATTTTGTAGGAGCAAGAAAGAAAGCATATATTATCTCAGGAATAGTATTATTGATTGGATTAGGAAGTATTGTCTTCAAAGGATTTGATCCAGGTGTTGACTTTGCAGGTGGTCGTACTTATGTTGTTCGTTTTGATCAGCCAGTTAATAGCGTTGATTTAGCTAAGAGTCTTAAGACACAGTTTGTAGATGAAAAAGGTAATGAATTACGCCCTGAAGTTAAGACCTTTGGTCCAATTTCGCAGGTAAAGATTACTACTAAGTTTATGGAAGACAGCAAAGATCTTAATGCAGATTCTATTGTTGATATGGCTGTTTATAAAGGAGTTGCCTTTGCTTATAAAACTAATCTTACTTATGATGAATTCTCATCATCTGAAGATACAAAGGAAATAGGTTTGATGAGCTCTCAGAAAGTTGATCCAACAATTTCTGATGACCTTGTTTATAAAGCTTATGGCGCTTTATTCTTCGCCTTTATTATTATTTTCCTCTATATTGCTATGCGATTCCGTAAATGGCAATATGGTATTGGAGGTTTAGCAGCATTAGTACACGATGCTATTATTGTAGCTTCAATGTATTCAATCTTCTCAGGAATACTTCCTTTCGATTTAGAAGTGGATCAAGTCTTTATTGCATCCATCCTAACTATTATTGGATATTCTATTAATGACTCCGTTATTATATTTGACCGTATTCGTGAATATACTGGTCTGTATACCAAGCGCACATTGAAAGAGAATATGAATCATGCTTTGAATAGTACTTTATCTCGTACATTTAATACTTCCGGTACAACTATCGTAGTATTATTAACCATATTTATTTTTGGTGGTGAGGTGATTCGAGGATTTGCCTTCTCTCTATTAGTAGGAGTTATTGTAGGTACTTACTCATCACTATTTGTAGCTAGTCCTGTTGCTTACGAAACAATGAAGAAACAAGATGATGCTCTTTTAGCAGCAAGAAATAAAGCAAAGAAAAAGAAGAAGTAAGAATCTTTTTATAAAATATAAAAACTGCCACCTGCATTTGTAAGTGGCAGTTTTTTTTGGAATTAATCTTTTATGCTAATTTGATATTAGTAGGATATGATTCATAATGATACAAAATCAATTGCCTATCGGTATGACTGCATGCCGCCTTTAGGCTAATGACCACACCCACTAAGACTACTGACTATAAACAGAGATTTATCAATAATAAGACCCACACAAAACCTATAGAATGATCGTTATAAAGTCTATTATTATGGTCAATAAATGCTACTAATCAGTATCATATTTTTTACAATTAAAATTATAATCCCCTACGTATA
>JAOZKO010000287.1 GCA_029935325.1 Bacteroidales bacterium | reverse complement strand
TTTTACAATAAAAATTTTGAATCATTCAATTTGTTAGACGAACATCGTAATTTATAGTTCAAAATACAAACTAAATAAATATTTATAATTTAATAACTGTTAAAATTAGATGGGGAAGATAATAATAACCATCGGGTATTTCGCATAGAAGTTTTGTAGAGACAAGTTACAACTTGCCTCTACAAACGTTAGCTTTCTTAGCGTCTTTGCGACACCGTGGTTTTTTTTATTTCAAAAGTAACATCTTCTTTGCTTGAGTATAATTCCCTTTACCATCCGGTGTGTTAACTTGCAGTCTATAAATGTATAAACCACTTGAAAGATCAGATGCATCAAAATCAACATTGTAAATTCCTTTTTCTTTTTGTTGATTTACTAACTCTACCACTACTTGACCTATTGAGTTATAGACTATTAAGCTCACATGCGATTTATACTGTAGTTGATAGTTTATTGCAGCTGTTGGATTAAACGGATTTGGATAAGAAGCATTTAACTTTGTTTCACTAACAACTGTTTCGACAACGCTGTTATTATTCTCTGATTTTGGAGATTCTTCTTTTCCTTCAAAATTCAATGCTGTTGATTTGATGGCAGCTATTGTAAACAATGTGCTTTCCGAAGCGCTCGTCTTTGTTAGTTCATCAAATATCGCTTCTGCACCTTTTTCATCATTATACATATTTAACAAATCATTCGCCCAATTTAGTCTTATCTCAACACCTACTACTTCATTAATTGAAGTTGAATTCACAATTTTTTCTACTGCTTTTTTATTTCCTACTTCAGCTTCAAGAGTTTGGAGCCATAACGTTGCACTATTCCTTACTCTTTCGTTTTTATGAGTTGTATGTTTTTGTAAATAATCACGCTGTGTTTCCAGGTCTTTGGTTAATTGATATGTAGCCATTGACCATGCAAGTGCAGTACCACCATATCTTGAATCGGGATAATCTGATATTAATTGTTTGTATTTATCAGACCCACTAAGATAGGTTTTAGAATCTACCAAATCATTGGCATCATACAATATTTGTTTATCCGGTTCAATTCCAGTTGTTTTATCTAAACTAGAACCAGCACTTGAATAAGGTGAGGATAACTCTTCCCCCCAATCAATATTGCCATAAAACCAAGTTGATAATGGGGATGTCCCCCAATAATTTCTTTCTGCCATTACTTCATTACCAGTTGTATTCTTAACAACATAAGTTCCACCTACTCTGTAAAAATTATTATATCCTTTATGTGAACTTGGGTGAGCCTCTCCTAAGTCCGGTGTACCACCGGTTATATATACTGCATGTCTTGATGAACCATAGTTCTGAATAATATTTTTACCATAACTCGCACCATTTCCACCGCGTAGTTTAACTGTATTGCTACCCAATGCATATACACCACCGGAACAATTGTCTATCGTGTTTTCCCGAATATAGGTTTCTGTATACACACTATTAACAGCAATTCCATAGCCATCTATATCATATAAATAATTATCCGTGATTGTCGGAGAACCCTTATAAAAATACATTCCAAAATTATTAATATCATGAAGCTTATTTGTTTCAATATTAGGTGAATTGTAATAACTTCTTATTCCGTTGCTACAGTCATATATCTCACAATTTTTTATTGTGGGTGCAGATTTATAAATATAAAGACCATAATTCGCATTTTTTATAATTGCGTTTTCTATTGTACCGCTAGAACCTTCAAGAAACCAAACACCATTTGGGTAATCTATTGTAACGAAGTCAATAGTTACTTTATTAATAACTGTCCCGTTTACATTAAGTGTACCGTATATTTTTAGGCGAGAATCTGATTCGAAAATCAAAGTTGTACCTTCTCGAATTGTAAGAGTTACACCTGAAGGAACTGTAACATCATTTGTGATATTTATTATACCATACCATGTCTCGTCAGTACCTAAGGAACCATTTGTAGTAATAGGTTTTATCGTTACTTCTTCAGAATAAACACTTTCACCATCGGAATTATATCCTTTAACTGCAACAAAATATGGAACTCCAATAGATAAATTCGTTAATTCAAATGAATTCAAATTTTCTACATTAATTGGAGAATTCCCCTCAGTTGCACCAGTGCCTAAATATGGATGGGCTGAATTAATATCATAAAATATTTTGTAACTAGTTGCACCACTAGATAGATAAGAGAGGTTTATACTACCACCACCTGGATAGTGATTATAGATTATCGGTTTACTCGGCCCAAATTCAACACCTATATTTTTCTCTGTTTCGTGGTAAATATTATCACTATCTGTTCCACTTACTATTACTTTCCCAAAAATATTTCCATCCTCATCTCTTAGCCAATCATAATTTGTAGGTAATGATGATGAAGTTGAAATTTGCCACGTTGAATAATTCCAACTTAAGGGAATATAACCTGTTGCATAAATATAACTACCTTCACTATGAATTAATTCAATCTTCCAATCCCAATTAATAAGCACTGAAGGATCACCAATATCAATGAATTGAGCAGTGTATGTTACATTGTCTCCAGGTGAAAAAAAATTAGGTCCACTCTCAATAGAAATACCATCTTCAATCCCTGTAGGTGTTCCATTTACATCCAAAGCAGAATAAACATCTAAATATCCCTGTGGTGTTTTGCTTTGATTCAAGATGCTCAAAATATCTGAATAATTATAAGTATTATTCTGTTCAAGAAGTAAAGCAACTGCACCTGTAACGTGAGGTGACGACATACTTGTACCCGATGCATTATAATGTACATGGTCATTTGCTTTATATGTATTACTTTTAGTCGCATCATTACTTAATGCCGATGCAATCCATGCTCCAGGAGCATATAGTTCAGGTTTATCCCTTCCATCTCTTGTAGGCCCAGAGCTTGAAAAATAACTAACTTGATCTATTGGAAATCCAGTCATTGTTTGTGTATTATTATAATAATCTTTCCAACTATTTTTAGAATTATAAGAACCTACCGTAATAACATTGTATGCATTTCCTGGCTCACTAATTATTCTTGCGTTTTCATAAGTACTTTCAGAAAAATAAACACCATCACTAACTCCTTCTGTATAGGGAATATATGCGTCCCAACGTCCTGCTCCTTCAGTCATAGTTATTTTCCAAGTACCAGCCCTTAGATCATAATCAGAAGTACCATCTTCATCTATATCCAAATCTCCAATGAAAATATCGATATAATTATCTGAAGTGCCATGATAATATTTGTCATGATTTGAATCACTATTGAAATGTTCGTTGTGTATTTCTACATAGCCATCTGTATCTATTTGATAATACCAACCACCACCAGGATCTCCTGTCCCTTCATTTTGCGCGAAAGGTCCATATACTCTACCATTTGGAGCAGTGATTTTAATTGAATAGTCTGTAAGTTGTGGATACCAAATCTGCATCCAGAAAAATTCATTCTGTCTACCACCACCATCTCCGGAATTTACCTCAAAATCTGCATATGTGGGATTTGTTCCATAAGCATGAATTCTATCGGTTGCTACGCGATTTGGATCAGATGTATCGTAGCCTCTATTTCCCGCGGAAGTTACAATAATCTTTCCATCACCCAAATTAGATTGGTTTGTAACACCAAATACCGATTGTTCAAATAAACTTGTGCCATCATGAGGTCCAAAATCAGAACCCAAACTAATATTACTGACCCACGGTTTATCTAATATTTCAGCTTTTGATCCAAGCCATA
>JAOZKO010000286.1 GCA_029935325.1 Bacteroidales bacterium | reverse complement strand
GCAATGAGTGTTCCTCTCTCTTTTCTTGCTTTGTTTAGGCTTTCATCTTTACTTCTGGAAGAAACAAACCATGCTATTATTCCACCAGCAAGAATTGGTGTGTTCAATTCTAAGGGAATATACATACCTAACGCAAACGCAAGTGCGGGCATTTTGATCATTGTTAATATTAATGCCATGAACATACCGGCAACGTACATCATCCATGGCGCCGGTTGATTGGACATTAACGGTTTGATCACTGCTGCCATCGCATTTGCCTGCGGTGCAACTAGAGCATCTTCACCAACGAAGCCGTATGTTTGATTTAGTATTAAGATCACCCATGCTACTGTTGCAGCCGAAACAAATGTGCCAACAAATTTCCATTTTTCCTGCTTGTAAGGAGATGAACCTAACCAGTAGCCGATTTTCAAATCAGTTACAAAAGCGCCGGCAACTGAAAGTGCAGTACAAACAACACCACCGATTATGAGCGCAGAGACCATACCGGCTTCACCAGTTAATCCAACTGCCACCAAAACTAATGATGAGAGAATAAGTGTCATTAAAGTCATCCCGGAAACAGGGTTGGTTCCAACAATAGCTATTGCATTTGCAGCAACTGTTGTAAATAGGAAGGAGATAATTAATACAATTAAAAGACCAACTAAAGCGTACACAATATTATGAACTACTCCGAACAAGAAGAATAGAAATACTACTACCGCAACAAGAGAAATCCCTCCAGCTATAATTCCCATTGGTAGATCACGATTAGTTCTTAATGTATCCTTTCCGTCACCCTTTTTCTGAAATATCTCTTTTGCTCCAAGTACAAATGCAGATTTAATTATACCTGATGATTTGATAATTCCAATAAGACCAGCCATTGCAATTCCGCCAATACCAATATGACGAACGTAGTTGCCGAAAATTTGTTCGGGCGTCATTTCGCTAATTAACATTGTTACATTAGCGCCGATTGGTTGTGTCATTACATCTCCTAAATAAGCAAATACCGGAATAATTACATACCAAGACACAAACGAACCGGCTGCAATTATTGCTGCATATTTAAGTCCTACAATGTAGCCTAGACCCATTACAGCAGCGCCGACATTTATTTTGAAGACCAATTTAAATTTATCTGCAAGATGTTCACCAAATGGAATCACTCTTGTGGAAAATGTTTCACTCCACCAACCAAATGTTGCAATTACGAAATCGTAGATACCGCCGATAATCCCGCTCATTACAAGAACTTTAGCTTGTCCGCCGCCTTTCTCTCCAGCTACCAAAACCTCTGTTGTCGCAGTCGCCTCAGGGAAAGGGAACTTACCGTGCATTTCTGCTACGAAATATTTTCGAAAAGGGATCAAGAACAAAATTCCAAGAAATCCACCTAACAGTGAAGCCATGAAGACTTGAAAGAACTGTACTTCAAGATTAAGAATATATAGTGCAGGAATAGTGAATATTGCACCGGCAACTACAGCTCCTGAAGCAGAACCAATTGATTGAATAATTACATTTTCACCTAATGCTTGGTTACGCTTAAATGCTGTTGATAGTCCGACAGCAATAATTGCGATTGGAATTGCCGCCTCGAAAACTTGGCCTATCTTTAATCCCAAGTAAGCTGCTGCACCTGAGAAAAGCACAGCCATTAGTAATCCCCAGAGAACTGACCAAAAATTAATTTCTGGATAGTTCTTTGTAGGTGACATCAAAGGTACATACTGCTCACCTGGCTTAAGTTCGCTATAAGCATTGTCCGGTAAACCAACAACTTTCTGTTCAACATTATGATCGCTCATTCAAACTCCTATTTATTAATTTGTATTGGTAATTCATATTTAGTTTTTTCACCATTCGATGATTTAAAATAGATCTTTCCATAATAAACAGCATCATCCGGCATGCTGAAGTTTGGATATAAATAATTTAGTGAAAGCTGATATTGTACAGAAGGATACATGGTAATTCTTTTCATATAATTAGATGTGACACTAATATTAACTTTATCTTTTGTATAAGTTGTTTCTTTTATTTTAACATTCATCTGACCTGCTTTATTTGCATAGGCCGGAATTAAAGTCAGTTTTAGATTTACTTCATCTTCTAAGAAACTATTTTTTATCACGATAGAGCCTTCATCATAGGAAAGACCACCTGAGGATAATTTTTTCCCATTCTCATCGTAGATTAAAACGGCAAAATCAGTTAATTTATTGAAATCAACTTTTGATACAGTGACATCAAATTTTTTGCTAGTATGTTCTTTCTTCAATTTAAAAGGAATATCGTAAGTTTCAACACTATCTAGGAACAGAGAAAATTCTCTTTGATATCCTAAAAGCTTACCACTTAATGAGTAGGATTCTACATTATTAAATTGATTAATAATATTCACTTCTTTTTCATCATAATCTAGAACTTTATTCACAAGTCTGTTTATGCTTTTGAACTCTATGTTCAAATCATAGCTCGAAGGTTCTTTTGCAGTAAACTGACCTAAGATGACTAGCTCATAAACTCCCGGTTCTAGTTTATCAAAATATTTTTCATAATCTTCATCGTTTTTCGGAGAGTTCAGTGAACCGAAAAGTGCTGTTTCACCATCAGGATCATGTAGGTACATTCTACAAACAGTATACTGATCTGAATCAGAACTTAATTTAATTCTCATTGAAGACGCACCTGGAGGAATTTCAAGAAAGTATCTTTTGTGCATTCCTTGATCAACAGTTTCATTTTTCCAAACCATGGAATAATTATTTTCAGATGTGAATTGATACGGCATGACTACAGTTGCTACCATTTCAAATTCTGGAATATTTGTCTTGCTATTATAAGCTGTTATAGTTCCGTTATACATTCCATTCTCAATCATCTTAGATTTATCCAGTCTATAATCTATAGTGGTTGGATGATCGTTCCTAATTCTAGTTTGTTTTGAAATAGGAACAAGCCAATCGCTATCACTTTTAAAATTATATAATCTGTAAAATTTATCAATATCATTAAAATTATTTCGCTTAACAGAAAATGAAAAGTTTTCATCACCGGTAATATACAGCCCATTTCTTACATACATACTTGAAGAAGTTCTGTTCGGCATATTAGGTGCTAATGCACTTAGAGTATATGTTTCAAATTTTGGAATTTCACCTTCGGCAATATATTTTTTCAATAACTCAAAAGCGTTTACAACATTTATCATACCGCCGCCTTGATCGATTCTCTGATAGCCCTTCATTGGGACAGCACTTTCTCTGATTACTTTATACAAAAATCGAGATGGAATTTTAACATCCGGGAATTCAACTTTAGCAGCACTAAGTAGAAGCGACATTACACCCGCCGTATAAGGAGAAGCCATACTCGTTCCCCAAAATCTATCGCGGGAAGAAAAATTTGGAACTGTAGAAGTTGCGGCACCTGGAGAAACCACATCCGGCTTATCAACTTCGCCGCCTCGCGAACTGAAATGAAGAATTATATCTCTATCGAGAACAGTTCCATAAAGATCATTACCAACATCTTGAGACAAAACTGCTCCTGATGAAAAAACATTACTGCAAGATGCTGGTAATCCAGATGTCGATATTCCAGGCCCTTCGTTCCCATTTGATGTGGCTACATATAAATAAGGATTATCTTCGACAAGTTTTTTTAGAAATTTTCCAAATTCACACTGTGCTTCAATTACAGAACCAATTCCGAAACTCATATTAATGATACATGGTTCTTCTCT
>JAOZKO010000063.1 GCA_029935325.1 Bacteroidales bacterium | reverse complement strand
GCCAAAAAAGCAGCAAATGTTCCTCATCGGTTTTTCTATCGTAAACATAAAGATTCAGACGCTATAATTTTCCCAATGACAAGTTCCGGTCGTAGATATTATCTACCTGCAGGTTATTCAACAAACAATTCTATTATTAGCATTAGTAATTTTAACAAGCTTAGCATACTCACAATCAAACGGTAGTTTATCTGGATATGTTTTTAATAAAGAGGATAAATTAGCGGTTCCTGGAGCACAGGTTTACGTTAATACAAAAAATGGCAAAGTTGGCACAGTGACTGACAGCCTAGGGCGCTTTATAATTAAGCCATTAAGCCCTGGAAGGTACAACCTACATATTTCATATATGGGTTTTACAAAAATCCAAATAAACAATATAAATGTAACAGGAGATTTTCAAACAAATATTGGAAAAAATTTTCTTGTAACAGTAGCTGATACTATGCCAATTATAGTTATTGATGGTGGACAAACCAAACTAATAGATGAAAGAAGTGGTAATATTGTAATAATGGATCCTAAAGACATTCAAAATTTACCAAATCCTACTGATCTAGCAATGGTTATGCAAGCAATGAGTACAGAGTTTTTTGTTAGCGATGATAAAAGTGAAATTCATTTCAGAGGATCGAGAGATGATATGACTGCATATTTAATAGATGGAATGCGTGTAGATGTCTTAACTGGTGTTCCCAGGTTCGCAATTGGAAGCATGACTATTTATGCAGGCGGAATTCCTGCTAAATATGGAGACTTTACAGGTGGAGTAGTCGTGGTAGAAACTTTGGGGTATTTTGATTGGCTAAGCATGGCACAAGCTCGAGATAGATTAATTCAAGAGACTACTATTAAAGAAGAAACAACCCTTAAGGAAGCAGAAGTTGTAGAAGTTGAAGAAAATATATAGTCGAGCAATAAAAGTATAGGTAGATTGTAATAAAAGAAAATACTTTATCCCTTTAAAGAACCCCATGATGAGAATACCTATTATTAAACATTTAAGAAGAGTCGGATTTATCGCCCTGATAAATCTGCTCTTCATTTTTTCTTTGCAAGCTCAAAACTATGAGCTAAAAGGTTACGTATTAGACACTAATCACAAGGCCCTAAAGAATGTAAATATCCGTATCGAAAATCAAAATAGTGGTGAAATAAGTAATTCTAACGGCTACTTCAATCTAAACCAAAACAAGCTTCCTATTACACTTATTGTAAGCCATATTGGTTACAAAACAAGAAAACTAACAATTAATAAAGTAGAGCAAAATCTAAAAATAATACTACAAAAAGAGACCATCGAATTGAGTTCAGTAGATATTGTAGCAAATGCAATTGTTAATCTAGTGGAGAAAAAGAAACTATATGTAATTGATTATGCATTTCAGAATGATAGTATTGTTCTATTATCGTATAAAAGCAGGCATCAGAATAAAGCCCAACTACTAGTCCTAGATGAAACTGGCGATAATTTACTGAGTAAATCTCTTAACAGTATTGATCAAATTCAATCTGACTTACTAGACCGAAATCACTTATTGGGTGATAAGTCAGCACGCTTAATTATTATTCGTGATTCTATTATTGAATTTGGTAGCGAAGTTAAAATTGAAGAATTTCAATCAATCAAAGAATCCATTATTGGTTATAACTCTTCATTTTACTATTTACGTCAGAACTCCATGGGAAATCAAGTGGTAAAGCTCTTTAGATTTGACATTAGGAATAAAGAATTGAAACTTTTAAAAGAGATAATCGATGAATCAGGACTTGAGCGCCTCGGTGATAAAGGCAGATTACAATCCGCTGCCAATTATACTGAATCAGATGCTCGCTTTGAAGAAATGTGCTTTTATGCGCCAAAATTTATTCCATTAATTAAAATAAAGGACCTATTCTATCTGTTTAACTTCGGTCAAGATAAACTAGATATTATTGATTTAGATGGCAATACATTGTCATCAACTAACTTAAGCTTTCATCACACTAAAAATTGGGAGGAACAAATACTGGTGGACGATATTAATAATAAAGCCTACGCAGTTTTTTCCAAAAATGGGATTTATAGCATTGCTGCTATTAACCTAAAAACTGGAAAAGTAGATCCATTAATAAAAATTCCTAATCTACCACATATTGAAAAAATGAAAGTTCATAATGGTAAACTATACTTTCTATTTAAAGGGAATATTGAAAATAGATATAAGGAGCTTTATAGCATGAATTTATAGTTCGGAGTGCCTAGAGTTGGAAGTTCGGAGTGTCTAAAGTTTGGAGTCCCTAAAGTTCGGAGTTTGAACTAAATAGGATTTAATACAATCGAATACGTGGATCGAGGTAAGCATAGAAAATATCAACAAGGATATTAATTAGAACTAGAATTACAGAAATAAACATCACTGCTCCCATCACCACTGGAAAGTCATACTTATTGAGTGCATCAACTATTGCTACCCCTACTCCTTTCCAATCGAAAACATATTCTACAAAAACCGCACCTGCCATTAGTGATGCCAACCAGCCTGAGATTGCTGTTACAACAGGATTTAATGCATTTCGCAAACTATGCTTCATTAATATTTTATACTTTGTTAAACCCTTTGCTTTTGCTGTGCGAATATAATCTTGAGAAAGTACTTCCAGCAGCGAACTTCGTGTTAACTCAACAACAATTGCCAATGGGCGAATACCTAATACTACAGCTGGTAGGATTAAATTCTTTAGATTTATATATTCACCTCTACCAAAATCATCAACAGTATAAAGACTACCAAACATACTCAAACCAGTATAATCAGCTAACACAAAGGCAAATACCCAAGCAAAAAGAATTGCAGCAAAAAAGCTCGGCAATGACATTCCCGAAACGCTTAGAACAAGTGCCAGTTTATCGAACCATGTATCCTTATATATCGCTGAAAGAATTCCCACAATTAACCCAAAAAACAAGGCTAAACTAACTGCTACTATTGCCAACAGTGCCGTTTTGGGAAATGCTTCAAACAAAATATCAGTTACAGGTCTTGAGTTTTGATATGAGCGCCTTAGGTAAGGAGGTTTAAGAACAATGGATTTATTCTTACCAATTGTAAATAATATTTTTGCTGACGAATATTTATCAGGATTCAAATACCAAAAGCTTTCAGCATTCTTATTATTATGAATTGAAATTGGAGACAAATCATTTAAGTAATTCATATACTGAACACCTAGAGATTTATCACGCCCCAAATCGTGATTAATAGCTGCAACAGATGCGCTATCTGCTCTTTGTCCTAGCATCATTCTAGCAGGATCGCCGGGCAAAACATTAAACAACATAAACACTATACTTACAACTCCAAAGAGCACTAAGAAACCATAAAACAGTCGTTTAAGTATAAAATTTATCAATTTACCTTTCGCTTAAAAATTCTTTATATGTGGGGAAATTATTATAATGATATTTGCTAATTACTTCTCCTGATCTTACTATTATTAACCCTGGGTTTGAACGAATTGCAGCCTTAAGAGCTGTATCATCACTATTATATAATGGAAAATCAGCAAGTCCATTTTCCTCTTTAAACTTCATATAATCATCTGGCAGGTCACTATTTAACATAACAACAGTATGCCCAGCATCGCTTGCATCAGCATACATCTGATTCATTGGATCCACCATCTCTAATGGAACTTTTTGTAAATTATAAATAACAAAGATAAATACATAATTTTCGTCACTTACTAATTCTTTAGAAATATCACTTCCACTTGCATCAACAATAGGGAATAGATTCATATCTGCAATATTAGGATCATCCTCGCGAGAAGATGCCCACTCCCATTCAGCCATAAATATTGAATCTTGCCAGGGCAATTCCTTACTTAGGTATTCTTTCTCCTCAGCTGTTTCAATATTCTTATATGTAAGATAGTACTTCACTGGCTTAGGATTCTCGGGAATTAATCTATTGCCTACTTTCCATGTTCTAAAATCCACTGGTGGCAGATTTTTTATACTGTAATATTCGAAAAACATAAAACCAAATACCACAACAAATAAACTAATAATTTCAGTAACTATTGATTTATAAGAACTAAAATCAAATCTACGCAGAAACACTATTAATATAAATGCGTTAATAACCAAATTCTTATAAAAGGTCTGCCAATTAGTTATTACCAATGCATCACCAAAGCAACCACAATCAGGTACAGGACTATAAAGAGCATCATATAAAGTAGTAATGGTAAACATGAGCATCATTAGTAGGGAGAATAAACTCACCCATTTGGTTTTAACTCTAAGAATCAATAAAGCGCCCATTGAGAATTCAGCAGCATTAAGTAGAACGGATAATGCTAATGCCATTGGTTTAGCCCAAGCCATATTATATGCATAGAAATAATCCTCTATTTTGAATTGAGTCCCAAGTGGATCCACACCTTTCACAAATCCTGAATAAACAAATAAAAGCCCTAAAAGAACTCTAGAAATATTCAGAACAGTTTTATTAATTTTTCTTGAAAAAAATACTGCAAAACCTATATTAAACAAAAGAAAAATCAAAAATAGCTTACTATAACTTTCCTCCATTGAGATATAATACGCACTTGCAAGAGTTACTATTAGGAATATCCAGCTTATCCAATTTGACTCATTGGACTCGTGATTTAAATGCTTCTTATTACTCGACATATAATTTCAATTTTTAATTCTTTATTCAGAAATCTTAATCAAAGCAAACATTGAATAATTAATCATATCGTTATAGCTGCCTTCTGGCCCTTCTGATATAATGGTTTTGCCCTTATTATCTTCAATCTGTTTTAGTCTTAGTATTTTCATTAGGATTATATCAGTAAGAGAAGACACTCGCATATCACGCCAAGCTTCACCATAATCATGGTTCTTATTCATCATTAATGCTTTAGCCTCTTGGATATATTTATCGTATAAGCCAATTACCTCATCAAGAGGCATTTTCAAATCATTCTCACTACCTTGGGGCTTATGATTTAATTGTATTAAAGCCATCACTGAATAGTTAATAATAGCAATAAACTCATCTTTTATATCTTCTTGTATTTTCTGAACACCTTTCTCTTCAATACTACGAATTCTATTAGCTTTTATAAAAATCTGATCTGTAAGACTTGAAGGGCGCAATATCCTCCATGAAGTACCATAATCTTTGGCCTTTTTGGTGAATATATTTCTACAAATGCTTATATTTGTATCAAATTCTTGAGATGTATTGCTCATATTTATATGCTTTAATTATAATTGGCTAAAGTAAAAAAAAAGCTGTTTTGAATTATCATCAAAACAGCTTTTTTATCTTATACTTATCAACCTTTAAGCTAAGGCTACACATATCATTTTTTAATAATAATCAATTTTCTAGCAGCAGAATATTCACCGAAAATAATCCGATAATAGTAAATTCCGTCTGACAAAGAAGCTGCATTCAAATGTATCGTATTAATCAACAATCTCTGCTTCCTCTTGTTTTTCAGACATTGCTTCCATTTCCAGAATAATTTCTTCGGGGCTTTTGCCCAAGGAAGCTTTATATGCCTTCGCATTTTCAATTAACTCACTATCAGGGTAATTCTCTATCAGATAATCAAGAACCAGAGCTGCTTTATTAATATTACCAAGTCTATCATCCCAAATAAAGGCCTTAAATTGAAGTGCAGAAGGAATATTCTTTGCATCAGGGTATTTAATAATTAAACTATCTAAACTCTGAATTGCTTGCAAAGGAATATTTAATCCTACTTCTACTTGGGCAGCTTTAAACCAATAATCAATAGCCAATGTATCATCAGGAAATTTCTGCGCATAGCTTTTATATAAAGCTACTATTTCATTAGGTTTACGGTCATCAAGAAGTTCCATTCCTGATTCGTAGATTTCATACTCTAATGTATCAATTCTATTTGTTATTTTTTCTTTCTCAGACACCTTAGGCTGGCATGAAAATGCTATAAAGGCAATCACAAACAGTACTATAAAGCTAATTTTTTTCATATGCTATATTATCTTAATGGATTTAACAATCTTCTTTGATTAATAATAATTAATTCACTATCACGATATGGAGTATTCTTGTTGCAATATATAATAGTTTTCTATTTTATTTTCTCTTTTTCTTCAACTTAGGCAATATCATCCTATAACTCACCTCTGTTTTTCCTTTGGCAATATCCATAAGTTTACCTTTTAGCAAAGTTCTTCGTAGTGCTGACAATCTATCAACAAATAGGATTCCTTCTAGGTGATCATATTCATGTTGAATTATTCTTGCTGGAATTCCTTCATATTCTTCCTCATGATACTCCCAATTTTGATCGTAATACTGAATTTTTATCTTTGGTTGTCTTTTTACATCTTCATTTATTCCTGGCACACTAAGGCAGCCTTCATTAAACGGCCACTCTTCTCCACTTTCTTCTATCATTTTAGCATTTATAAAAACCTTCTTAAAATCCAGTGATTCAGGAATTTCGTCGCTATAAGGAGTAGCATCAACAATAAATAGGCGAATAGATTTATTAATTTGCGGAGCAGCAAGGCCTACACCATTAGACTGATACATGCTTTCGTGCAACGATGCTATAAGTTTATCCAATTCTGGATAATCCTTATCAATATCGACTGCAATTTTTCGCAGATTTTGATGTCCGTATGCTAATATTGGAAATATCATAATTATACTTTAATGTTTGAAATGACTTAGGTATGATTGCAATAAGATTGTTGCACTTATCCTATCAACCAGTCCTTTATCTTTTCTTGCTTTTTTACTTATTCCACTATCCAACATGGTTTGAAAAGCCATTTTGGAAGTAAACCTCTCATCTTCTCTATCAATTGGAATATCAGGGAAAGCCCTTTTTAGCCAATTAACAAAATTCTCAATAAAAGGTGTTGATTCTGATGCTTGATTCTGTAATGTTTTAGGTAAGCCAACAACAAAACGCTCCACATTATTTTCTTTTACATAATTGCGAATATAATCGTGAATATCCTTAACATGAATTGTATCTAACGCATTTGCAACTATTTGTAGCTCGTCAGTTACAGCTAGTCCTATTCTTTTTTGGCCATAATCAACGGCTAAAATCCTACCCATTACAATTTACCTAAAATGAATTAGCGATTGTTATAAAGTCCTCAGCATTAAGAGCTGCACCCCCAATAAGACCTCCATCAACGTCGGTTTGCGAAAACAATTCCTTAGCATTTTTAGCATTACAACTACCACCATAAAGTATTGTAGTTTCATCAGCCATTTCAACTCCATATTTATCACTAACTAAGTTACGAATATATGCATGCATTTCTTGTGCTTGTTCAGGACTTGCTGTTTTTCCAGTTCCGATTGCCCAAACTGGTTCATAAGCTATTACTACATTGGAAAATTCACTTAGTGATAAATTAAATATCCCTTCTGATATTTGTGACTTTACTATATCAAAATACTTATTTGATTCTCTTTCTTCCAACTGCTCTCCAACGCAAAATATAGGCTGAATACCATATTCTAAAAGTCGCTGAACTTTAGTTGATAATACATCTGATGATTCACCAAAATATTTTCGACGCTCACTGTGACCAACGATACAGTAGTCCATATCCATTGAACTAAGCATTTGTGCAGATATTTCTCCTGTATAGGCTCCATTATCATACTCACTTACATTTTGCGCTCCTATTTTAAACTCTATTTCTTGAGCAAAATCAGTTGCTAACTCCAAATACAAAGCTGGTGGGCAAATTACTAATTCCACATTTTTAGGCAGATTATCTTCTAGCTTCTCTCCTATTTGATAAAGCAATTCATCGGCTTTTTCAAAGGTCTGATTCATTTTCCAGTTTCCAGCAACTATTTTTGATCTCATAATATTATGGTTTTTGTGTGTAAAATGTGTGTTGCAAATCTAATAAAAATATACCTAGTGCCTGTCAAAGAATTAAAAAAATTATCTTCCTCCCGCTGTGCTCATCTTCTGATATTCACCTGAATTGGCAGGGTCTATTTCTACAAGAATATTTTTTGCCTGTGTTTTCTCATTTGGCTGTCCCCCAGCAAATAAGCCTATAAACTCATCCTTTTTAGCATCCATTAATGTTTTCATTATTCGTAAATTAGGTTTTACGCGATTTACCTTCTGCAATAGTTTTAATGATGCTAATGCTTGAACCCTGCCTTTACTTAATTTATCATACATCAAATCTAGAGCTAATCTATGATATTGATAGGTAAAAACCCTAAAATCTTCATATCTGGAATTTAGGATATTCTCTAAAAACCAATATCTATTATCATCGCTTTCGTATGATTTCCATCCAGTAAAGCTTTCACTTTGAGCATTATTAACTACAGTCTGCGCATTATTAAAATACGCTGTTCCACCAAGTTGTGAATACGAATCAAAATCCATACCTATTATCACATATGCATAATATGCTAAAACTGAAGTTAGATTATTTGTAAATGTATTAACATCAAAATTTAAAGGATCATATTCTACCCATGTGAATGATAGATTATTATCTTTCAAATTCAACATTGGAGAATAATAGGAACTATTAAAAATTGGGCGACGTGATTGAATTTGAATAGTGCCTTTATAATACTCACCTGAGGTTGATTTATCAAAAGAAATAAAGATACTACATTCAATCCTCTCCTCTGGCTTAAACTTTCTATTTGTCCATTGTCGGTTATTCATAAACTCATAAACAGCAGTCTGTAAAGTCTGAAACCTCCGTTTATCACCATCTACTTGTTGACTATTAACTGAAACCTGACAATCAAGCTCTTGAGCATTAATTTCAAGGCTAAATATTACTATAAAAAAAACTACAAAATATTTTATCATTATAATAAGCTTTCAATTTTATCAATGATATCAATGGCTACTTCTTTTTTCGATTTAAGCTCAAAACTTTGAGGATGCTCATTTCTATCAATTAGACTAATCTGATTTGTAGAATAACCAAAGCCTGCACCTTTATCATTCATGGAATTAAGAACGATTAAATCAAGGTTTTTCTTGTGTAGCTTTTTTATTGCATTCGGAATTTCATTTTCTGTTTCCAAAGCAAAACCCACAAGGGTCTGATTATCAGTTTTAATTTCACCTAAAGAAAATAAAACATCTTTTGTTGGTTTAAGCTCAATTGTGGGTGTTTTATCCCCTTTTTTTATCTTTTGGCTAGCTATATTTTTTGGAGTAAAATCAGCAATGGCAGCAGCCATTATTGCAATATCCATTGTAGGGAACAGATTTATGCATTCGTTGTACATTTCGTCAGCAGAAACTACATCCACTCTCGACTCAATATTCTTAGGAGTGATAATACTTACTGGACCACTAACTATATAAACTTCTGCACCTCTATTTGCTAATTCCTCAGCAATAGCAAAACCCATTTTACCAGAGGAATGATTGCCGATAAACCTTACAGGGTCTATAGCTTCATAAGTTGGCCCCACAGAAACTAATACTTTTTTAGCTTTTAATATACTTTTTTTTTCAAAGAAATCCTCAATACGTTTAAGGATATTCTCTGGTTCTTCCATTCTTCCTGCTCCGCATAAACCACTTGCAAGCTCACCTTCTGTAGGTTCTACAATAATATGCCCCCAATCCTTTAGCGTTTGAATATTCCTTTTGGTAGAAGGATGTTGATACATATCCAAATCCATTGCTGGAGCATACATAATCTCTGATCTTGCACTCAAGTAGGTGGTCAATAACAGATTATCCGCAATTCCATTAACCATTTTGCCCATGGAATTTGCTGATAGAGGTGCTAATAGGAATAAATCAGCCCATTCTGCTAATTCAATATGACTATTCCACTCTCCGGTCTCAGTTTTGAAAGCTTGGCTTAATACAGCTTTATTCGACACAGTACTTAGTGTCAATGGGGTAACAAAGTCTTTAGCTGAATTTGTCATAATTACCTGAACATTAGCGCCTGACTTACGTAGAAGTCGGACCAATATTGGAATTTTATAAGCAGCTATGCTTCCTGTAACCCCTATTAAGATGTTCTTAGCCTTAAGCATTTGGATACATTAGAAATTATCTTCGCTACTTTCTTTCAATGGGTTTCTATAATACACCTCATCATGAAGAAATTCATGAATAGACATAAGTGTTGGCTTTGGCAAACGCTCATAAAAACGTGCTACTTCAATTTGCTCACGATTTTCAAAAATCTCTTCCAAAGTATCATTATTAACTTGAAATTCAGCAACTTTTTCATTCAATTCTTCCTTAATCTCTAATCCTATCTGATTTGCTCTTCTTGCAAGAACAGCAATTGACTCATAGATATTATTAGTATCCTTTTCGAAGTTTACAACATCCAATGACTCGGCTGTAGTATTTGTTTTTATCTTTTTATAATCCATAATACTTTAATTAAATTCTCTTATTTAATGTTTTATTAATTTCGAAATCTTTTCTTGAGCAGAATTAAAATACCTTACTGCTTGCTTACGATTCGTTCCCGTAGGATACTTATCGCTATAATCATTATAGGCCGATATAGTATTAGTATATCTTTCCTTTTGCTTACGATAAACACTCTTACTTGCATAGATAAAATTAGCCTCTATTATCAAGTACATTGCCTCCTCCTTAAATGGTGATGAAGGATAATCTTTAACATGTCTATTTAATGAGTAAATAGCTGATTTGTAGTATTGTGTAGTTAAATACTGTTTTGCATTCTGAAAGTCTTTAATCACAAGTTTAGCTCGCAATTCATCCATAACACTATTGGCTTCCTCCACCTTAGGACTATTGGGATACATATTAATAAACATTTGCATATCAACAATTGCTGCCTTAGTACTTGTTTGGTCAAGGTTTGCTGGTGGGGAATCTAAATATTTACAATACGCACTTAGGTATAAGCATTCTTGTGCATATTCACTCTTTGGAAAAGTCTTTGCAAAATATTTGAAATGATAACTAGCAACAATAAAATCCCCTTGTTTGTAGTATGTTTGAGCGTAATAGTAATATAACTGCTCAAGTTTATTTGTACCACGATACAACACAATTAATTCATCAAAGAGTTGTTGTGCATGGTAAAAGTCATCCTTAGCATAGTATTTTAATGCTGCTTTATACTTTTGATCAGGAGAGCCTTTCTTAACCAATGTTTGGTATTTACTGCAGCTGCCTAAAGCTACCACTAGCAGTAAAAAGATTATATATTGACGCATTTTTAACATGGCTGCAAAAATAGTTAATTGTTTGATACGGTTCAACCTATTATTATCGTTTAAAAAGTGATTTTATTGTACTCAAAATAAGTAGATGTAATAGTTTCGCAAATACTCATAAACAACTAATATATTGCGTATTACAGCACATGCTACATTAATAATTAAGTAATTTGAATTCTTAATTGCATTAAAATAAGGCTGTTTCTACTATTCTCATAAAAATACTCACCCTTATTTTTCTGCAATTCCTTGTCAATTAAAGCGTAATTTTGCCATTTAATTTTTAAATCCTCTTTATGAAAGAGACTTATATTTTAGGGATTGAATCATCTTGTGATGATACCTCAGCTTCAATTATTAATGGGCAGAAATTACTGTCAAATATTATTGCTTCTCAGGAGGTTCACACTAAATTCGGAGGTGTTGTTCCTGAATTGGCTTCACGAGCACATCAGCAGAATATAATTCCAGTTATTGATCAAGCAATAAAGCAAGCTGGCATTAGCAAGTCTGACCTTGCTGCCATAGCTATTACACGCGGGCCAGGTCTATTGGGATCTTTATTAGTTGGCACCTCATTTACCAAAGGCCTTAGTATGGGTTTAGATATTCCTATTCTTGAAGTTGATCATTTGCAAGCACATATATTAGCTCACTTTATTGATGTAAATCAAAATATGCCAGAGTTTCCTTTTTTGTGTCTTACGGTTTCAGGTGGTCATACACAGATTGTTAAGGTA
>JAOZKO010000285.1 GCA_029935325.1 Bacteroidales bacterium | reverse complement strand
ACTTTTCTGTCACGGTAGGCATAGGTTTGACCTTTTTCCCAAGCATTCTTGGCAACCGTCCAGACATTACTTCTCCGACCAAATTGACCTTTGGTCATTTTCATTAGTCTTTTCCTACGAGTTCTTGATGCTACTGCATTTACTGATCTAGGCATTTCTTCTTAATTTTTATTGTCTCAGCGTTCTTTATCTTAAAGAATCTTTTGTTTTAGTGGCTGATAACAATGGTTAAACAATAATTTTATATTACTTAGCTAATAATCTTTTGATATTAGCCTCGTCTGCTTTATCTACCAATCCGGTTTGCGTTAAATTACGCTTTTGCTTCTTGGTTTTCTTAGTCAAGATATGACTTTTAAAAGCATGCTTTCTCTTCACTTTTCCAGTACCGGTCAGAGTAAACCTTTTCTTGGCACCAGATTTTGTTTTCATCTTTGGCATTACGCACAAATTTTAGTTAATAAACCTATTTACTTACTTTAGGAGTAATAATCATTATCATCCTTTTACCTTCAAGCTTGGGCATCCTTTCCACTTTCCCATATTCTTCAAGCTCTTGAGCAAATCTCAATAAAACTATTTCTCCTTTATCTTTATAAATAATAGAACGTCCTCTAAAGAACACATCTACTTTTACTTTAGCACCTTCCTGAAGGAATTTAGTTGCATGCTTTAATTTAAAATTAAAATCATGATCATCAATATTAGGACCGAGGCGAATCTCTTTAATAACAACCTTTGCCGACTTTGCTTTTATCTCCTTTTTCTTCTTTTTCTGTTCGTAAAGAAACTTTTTATAGTCAATAATTTTGCAAACTGGCGGTGTTGCACTTGGTGAAATTTCTACCAAATCCAATTCCTGACCTTTAGCCATCTCAATGGCTTCCTTAATACCGTATATCCCAACTGTCACATTCTCGCCTACAACCCGCACCATTTGTGAGTTAATTTCACCATTAATCTTGTGAGGATTATTTGGTCTTACTGGTGGTCGGCGATTTCTGCCCCTATAAAATCTTTGTGCTATAGTATGTCCTCCTATTATTTAGTTAATATTTTAAAATTGAAGTGCTTCTTCAACCTCTTTAGTTACCATTTTAATAAAATTATCGATAGATTCTGCCCCTTTATCTCCTTCTCCCTGCTTACGAACGCCTACCGTTAAGGCAGCCTCTTCCTTCTCTCCAACTATCAACATATACGGAACTCGCTGAATTTCAGCATCTCGTATCTTTCGACCCGTCTTCTCGCTTCTATAATCTATCTGGGCGCGAATGTCGTACTTTTTTAGCAAATTCAAAACTTTTTCTGCATAATCATGATATTTTTCACTTATTGGCAAAATCCTTACCTGTTCTGGGGTTAACCAAAGCGGAAATTTTCCTGCTGTATGCTCTATCAAAACTGCTACAAATCGCTCCATAGAACCAAAAGGTGCTCTATGTATCATTACTGGTCGGTGCTTTTTGTTGTCCTCACCAATATATTCTAATTCAAAACGCTCTGGTAAATTATAATCTACCTGAATTGTGCCCAACTGCCACTTACGACCAATGGCATCTCTTACCATAAAATCCATCTTTGGACCGTAAAATGCCGCTTCACCTTCCTCAATAGTATATTCTAGTCCGCTATCTTTTGCAACATCTATAATTGCATTTTCTGCTTTCTCCCAATTCTCATCAGAACCAATATACTTCTCTGGATTCTTAGGATCACGAATTGATATCTGTGTAATAAAATCTTTAAAGTCTAGTGCTGAGAATATTTGCAATACAATTTTAATTACAGCAATAAACTCTTCTTTTACCTGATCAGGACGGCAGAATATATGCGCATCATCTTGCGTAAATCCTCTAACCCGTGTCAAACCATGTAACTCCCCACTTTGCTCATAGCGATATACTGTACCAAACTCGGCATAGCGAATTGGCAACTCACGATATGAATGTGGTTTGTTTTTATATATCTCACAATGGTGAGGGCAATTCATAGGCTTCAACAAAAACTCTTCACCTTCGTTAGGAGTTGTAATTGGGCGAAATGAATCTTCTCCATATTTAGCATAATGACCAGAAGTAACATATAATTCCTTACTACCAATATGTGGAGTCATTACTGGCTCATATCCAGCATCTTTTTGTACTCTTTTCAAATAATCTTCTAAACGCTCACGTAATTGTGCACCCTTAGGTAACCAAAGTGGAAGCCCCTGTCCTACTCGTTGAGAGAATGTAAACAGCTCCAATTCTTTTCCAATCTTTCGGTGATCGCGTTTCTTAGCTTCTTCAAGCATCTCTAAATACTCTGTAAGCTCTTTGTTTTTAGGGAATGTAATTCCATAAATACGAGTAAGCTGCTTACGAGTTTCGTCTCCTCTCCAATATGCTCCTGCTATACTTAATAGTTTTATTGCCTTGATATGACCAGTATGTGGCAAATGCGGTCCACGACATAAATCGGTAAATTCACCACATTGGTAAAAGGAGATTGTTCCATCTTCCAAACCATCAATAAGCTCAACTTTATATTCATCACCTTTATCGGCAAATGTCTTTAATGCTTCCGTTTTTGGCACTTCAGAACGCGTAAATGTTTGCTTCTGCTTAGCCAGTTCCTTCATTTTCTGCTCTATTTTTACCAAATCCGACTCAGTGATAGTTTTTTCACCAAGATCCATATCGTAATAAAAGCCGTTTTCAATATCTGGTCCAATGCCAAACTTAGTACCTGGATACAATAACTCAACCGCCTCTGCCATTAGGTGAGCTGAGGAATGCCACATTGTTGCTTTCCCATCTTCATCTCTCCATGTAAGCAACTGAAGTTCACCATCCTCGGTTAAAGGAAGTAAAGCATCAATTACATTTCCGTTATACTTAGCAGAAAGTACATTTCTTGCTAATCCTTCGCTTATACTCAAGGCAACATCCATTGCAGTGGAGCCAGACTCCACTTGACGAACAGAATTATCGGGTAGTGTTATATTTATCATTCTAAATCAATCTATTTTAAGAGCCTGCAAAGATACATCTATTTCTGTAAAATTTTATATAAATTATTTTGTACTCTGAAGTGTTTTTTTTTAATATTGCAATCCAGCAGAATAGCAAATAGTTTTTTTAATTACATATAAATATTTAGAAATGAAAAATTTACTGATTTTAGTTTTACTCGGCCTTACAACCTTATTAATCTCAACATCTTGCAATAAAGATGATGATGATGACACTATAATAACTGTAGAATCAAGAGATAAGTTTATTGGCGCTTATGATGTTAAAGATACTACATACAATCCCAATCCTGGATATCACTATTCTAGCTATGTTATGACTATAGCTAAAGATCCTAGCGATACTGCAAAAATTATTATTACAAACCTTAATAATTACGGAGTTGAAACTCTTGCTAAGGTTACAAATAATATATTTATGATTACTAAACAGAAAATAGGGACTTATTATGATGTTAGTGGAAGTGGAGATATTAATGGAAATATTCTTAAATTTGACCTTATCTTAGATGATGACCATGAACCCAAACAATTGTATGGCAGTGGGGTGAAGAAGTAACTAGTGCTCTACTGGATTTGTTCCCGAAAATCGGGACAAGTAGTGAGTTTTATAATTTTCTATTTAGGGTCTGCTGTCTAAGTAGTTGAAGTACTAGATATTGAATGTCGAATATTGAATACTGAATGTTGAATATCGAATTAAAGCGAAGCCAAACATCATCATTCCTTTTAACCACCTAAATTGTTTAGATTATTGGATATGTTGCCTTAGCGGCTGAGGTA
>JAOZKO010000062.1 GCA_029935325.1 Bacteroidales bacterium | reverse complement strand
TATTTCTAATTCTTTATCAATGGTGGTGAAATTGTTTTTGTTTATTAACAAGGGAACGTTAAAGAGATGTGGCTCAAAACAAGATAAATGTTTCGCCCTTTCTTTTTTGATGTACTTTTGTTCTAAACCCACAATTATGAAAAAGACTGCAATAGTATTATTCGTTTTAGTAATTGCTTTTAGCTATTCATGCAAAAAAGAAGGTAAGGAAGTTAGCACAACGATTAGTGGACAAATACGGACTAATGGCACAGAAGACCCAATTAGACTCAATAATGAATTAGATAACCCTGTTATTGATATTTACCACGTAATAGACCAAGTTGGATATACCTCTTCAGGGTACGAGCGTATTGCCTCTACGAGTGTGGATGATAAAGGGCATTTTTTAATTACACTAGATTTGAATAGCGAAGGTGATTATTTTTGGGGAGTTAGTAAAATAGATGAAACTACTTACAATTCTTCAAACACACCAAGCCTTTGGTGGGATATATTTTATTCTACATATCATAACAGAATTACACCAGGAGAAACTAATAATAAAATTATTTATATGGGTGCGACTAGTTGGGTACAACATCGCCTTATTAATTCTAACCCAGACCCAAATAATAGTGATGTATTTGATTGCCCTACATGGGGAATTTCTTTGTATGGTTCAATTGATTCAATTATGCCATGGGTTCATAAAACATGGAGTGGAACATATAGTTATGCAATAAATGATAATAATCAAGCACATCAGGTAAAAGCCAAACTAACCCGAAATGGTATTACTCGTGATACGAGTATTATTTATACTGTGCCTCCATTTGACACTACGGTTGTTGAGATACGGTATTAATTAGTGTAATAAACTAAACCCACAATTATGAAAAAGACTGCAATAGTATTATTCGTTTTAGTAATTGCTTTTAGCTATTCATGCAAAAAAGAAGGTAAGGAAGTTAGCACAACGATTAGTGGACAAATACGGACTAATGGCACAGAAGACCCAATTAGACTCAATAATGAATTAGATAACCCTGTTATTGATATTTACCACGTAATAGACCAAGTTGGATATACCTCTTCAGGGTACGAGCGTATTGCCTCTACGAGTGTGGATGATAAAGGGCATTTTTTAATTACACTAGATTTGAATAGCGAAGGTGATTATTTTTGGGGAGTTAGTAAAATAGATGAAACTACTTACAATTCTTCAAACACACCAAGCCTTTGGTGGGATATATTTTATTCTACATATCATAACAGAATTACACCAGGAGAAACTAATAATAAAATTATTTATATGGGTGCGACTAGTTGGGTACAACATCGCCTTATTAATTCTAACCCAGACCCAAATAATAGTGATGTATTTGATTGCCCTACATGGGGAATTTCTTTGTATGGTTCAATTGATTCAATTATGCCATGGGTTCATAAAACATGGAGTGGAACATATAGTTATGCAATAAATGATAATAATCAAGCACATCAGGTAAAAGCCAAACTAACCCGAAATGGTATTACTCGTGATACGAGTATTATTTATACTGTGCCTCCATTTGACACTACGGTTGTTGAGATACGGTATTAATAACTTCACATCATATGAAATTATTAATAACAATTGCTTTTACCATTATATTACAAAATGCAACAGCCCAAATTAAGAATATAGGTTTTAACCATATTTCTATATCAACAGGCATTTCAATGTATAGCGATAATTCTGATTTTGAAAAAAGCTTGTCAGATAATGGCTCATACATTATTCCCAAGTTAGGCTATGTAGTTGGTGTATCTATTCCTGTTTATTATATTGTAGATGAGCATGCAGTAACTTTTGATATGTTTTACGATTATAGAGATGGAAATTCTAATATTACTGTAAATACCCTTGTAATTTGCATTGGTTTTGACGGAAGTATTATTAAAAAAGAAAAATATCGTCTAAATATGCATGGAGGAGCAGGACAAATGTTCAATTATTTCAGCTTAGGATATGTTGAAAATAGTGGCAATTCATCTATTGATAGTTCAATAATAAACAATCCATCGGGTTCCAATTTTAAGCAAACATTTGAAAAAATGTACTACTTAGGCTTTAAGAATTTCTATATAATAAATGAGAAACTCTCTTTATTCCAATCATTTGACTTTAGGTTTTATATGTCCGAAGATGAGTATACAAGCAATGGAAGAAAGATTATTTTACCTACTTATGAATTAAATAAATTTTCGTTTACCTTTGGGTTAAGATATCGGTTTTATAAAGATTAAGAAAAGGAATCCCCTACCTCAAGCCTTTAACTTTAGAGACAGCAGCAATAAATTCCTTTAGATAAAATGGCTCAAAATAAGCTACATCTTCAAATTCTTGCTTTTGAAACTTACTATAGGAAAGCTCTACCATGCCCAATGCACTAGCTTCAGCTTGATTGAAGTAAATAGCATTTTTATGATTTATTATTTCCATGCATTTTTCAGCTCCATCGCCAAAAAATAAAACTACACTGCTATCAAGCTCAGCACGAAAGCTATCTTCATCAACAACTATTGCCTTTACCTCATCAAGGGAATTTAGCTTCAAATCAAATGCTTGAGAATATACTTCCATACGTCGTGCATCAATCATTGGTCGGAAAATACCACTAAAATCCTCCTTATAAATATTCCTAGCATGAGCTGCCATACTTTCCAAAGTATTAACTGCAATTAATGGAATATCCAAAGCAAAACATAAACCTTTGGCTGTGGAAGTACCAATACGCAAACCTGTATATGAACCCGGCCCTTTGCTAATGGCAATCGCCGATAGCTCATTATATTTTATGCTATTTCGTTTAATTAAACTATCAATAAATGGAGCTAAATTAGCAGCATGAGAATTTCCTTCCTTGCTTTCTATTTGATCCATAAGTTTCCCATTCTTACACAAGCTTACTCCACAAACCTTAGTGGAAGTTTCTATGTTTATTATATAGTTCATGGTTGTTCTATGTTTAGTTTAACACTTCGTTTATATTTGTGTCTTTGGTGTTTCCTTGCAAAGACTAGTTGTCAAAGTATTCTTCAAGCTCTAGCAACATTTCCTGCTTGCGACTAGCGCTGGCAAAGCTAACATTAAATGAGTTAGCAGCGAGCTTTTTAATATCGGTTTTACTTAAATCAAGGGCATTAGTTATGGCTTCAAAATTCTCGTTTATATACCCACCAAAGTACGAGGGGTCATCAGAATTGACAGTAACCAATAGTCCTAAGTCAAGCATTTTTTTGATTGGGTGATTCATTAGGTTCTTAACCACTTGAAGTTTTAAATTAGATAAAGGACAAAGTGTTAATCCAATTTTTTGTTCAGCAAGCTTCTTTAATAAATCCACATCCTCCATAGCTCTATTTCCATGGTCTAATCTGTCAATTTTAAGTATTGATAAACTATCCCAAATATATTGCGCAGGGCCTTCCTCGCCACCATGTGCTACTTTTAATAGTCCATGCTTTGCAGCCATCTCAAATACATTTCTAAATTTTTCGGGAGGATTTCCTAGTTCTGTAGAATCTAAACCAACGGCAATAAATTCATCTTTCATGGCTAAAGCGGCTTCTAATGTTTCTATTGCGCTTTCCTCGCTTAGGTGTCGTAAGAAACTTAAAATCAAATAGCTGCTAATGTCCCATTGCACCTCAGCTTCTTTCATCGCTCTTCGGATTCCTTTTACTATTGTTTCCATTGCTATACCTCTAGAAGTATGGCTTTGGGGGTCGAAGAATATTTCAGTATGGATAATGCTTTGCTCCTTTGCCTTTCTGAAATATGCAATGGTTAAATCATAAAAATCTTGCTCATAAATTAGCACATTGCAACCAGCATAATAGATATCTAAGAAATCCTGCAGATTACCAAATTCATATGCCTTTCGTAATTCTTCTTCATTAGCATAGGGTAGATTAATATTGTTTCTTTTAGCTAGTTGAAACATTAATTCTGGTTCCAGGCTTCCTTCAATATGAAGATGAAGTTCCGCTTTGGGCATTTCTTTTATCAATTCTATCATTCAGCAATTATTAGTTTTGCAAAAAAGGTAGTTTAGCAATACTAAACTACCTTTTTCAATTGTTATAAAGTCTATTCTATATTTTTTACTTTATAATTGTCATTTCATCAATAAGGTTAGTAGCACCACCCAATTTATCAATTATAAAAAGCACATAGCGGATATCAACATTTATTGTTCTTTGAATTTTATTTTCAAAGAAAATATCGCCACTCATTGCTTCCCAATTGCCATCAAAAGCAATTCCTATTAAATGACCATCACCATTAATAACAGGGCTTCCTGAATTACCACCGGTGATATCATTATTACTTAAGAAACAAACATGCATACTTCCATCTTTATCAGCATACTGTCCATAATCTTTATTATTATATAATTCCTTAAGCTTTGCTGGCACGTTGAACTCATGCTTATTTGGGTCTTCTTTGGCCATCGCTCCTTCAAGAGTAGTAAAGTAATTATATGTTACTGCATCGCGTGGTGAGTAATCTTTAACTTGACCATACGACATACGTAGTGTAGAGTTTGCATTTGGATAGAATTTTTTCCCAGTATTCATCTTTCTAACACCATCAACAAATAGTCTTTCCCCTTTTTGCATACTCTGATTTATTTCACCAATAGTACCATAAATATCACGAATTGAATTAACCATGGCAATTGTAATTTCAAAACCAGGGTCTTTCATTAAGGTTTTTAATGATGGTTTCGCTAAAAAAGCCTTCATCTTTACAGAATCAACAAATATGGACTTACTAAAAACAACATCGGCATATTTATTAATATCTCCTTTGTATTTCTTATTCAAAATATCAAGTAGATAAGTGTATTCAGTACTTATAATTGAGTCTTTAATTTTCTTATCATATTTTACTTTCTTAGTAAATGCAGAATATTCTTTAGGAACATTCTTAAAATACATTCCCATTAACTCAGAAAAAAGCTCTTTGTCAGTAGCAAAATCATAATCCTTGAAATGTGCAGCAATACCATCAGCAACTTCAGCAGCTTGATTTGCTATACTATTATCAAACTTAGCTTTATCATCCTTTGACTTTTTGCTATCTTGAGCTTTAAGAGTCATATATAGTGAGAATACATCAAAGCCATAAACAATATTTTCTGGTCCTTGAAATACTGCCTCATTAAGGTATGTTAATGGAATATCGTATGGGGCTTTAGCTTTATAACCATCTTCTATCAGCTTAAGAGCATCGCCATATTTAGCTTTTCTTTTCTCAGTAGTATTTGCCCATTTATTATATTGGTCTTCAATTGCTACTTTTTTATCATATACATGATTTGCTTTAAGACCCTTACTTTGACCAATAAAATATTTCCAATAGTTTGCAGTTTGTGCATGTTTGGCAGCATACTTCAATCGAGTAGTAGGATCCATATTCATATGCTTTTTCATTACATCAAGCTTCTGAGCGCGTATGTCAACAACTGTAGGGTTTGTTCTTTCTAATGCTGCTTGAATTCCATAAGAAGTAAGATATCTGTCAGTGCTTCCTGGGTATCCCCAAATCATTGCAAAATCATCTTTCTGAACTCCTTTTAATGAAATAGGGAAGAAATGCTTAGGCTTAAATGGAACATTATCTTTAGAATATGCTTTGCCTTTACCATCTGCTGATACATAGATTCTATACATTGAGAAATCACCAGTATGACGTGGCCACATCCAATTATCAGTATCTCCACCGTATTTCCCGATTGCCTCAGGAGGTGCTCCTACTAAGCGTACATCACGATATTGATTGTAAATAAACATATAGTACTCATTTCCAGAGAAAAATGCTTTAACATCTACTCTGAATTTTCCATCAGAACTATTTTCTTTTTTAAGCTCTGCAATTGCCTTTCTTACTATTTTAGAACGGTCTTCTTCGCTAGTATTATCATCAATTTCTTTTAGGATTGTTTCAGTAACATTATCCATGCGCTCAAGAATATAAGCGGTAACACCTTCTACAGGTAGCTCTTCCTCTTTCTTGCTTGCCCAAAATCCATCAGTTAAATAATCGTGATCAACTGTTGAATTAGCCTGAATTGTACCATAACCACAATGGTGATTAGTTAAATAAAGTCCTTCATTTGAAACAATTTCACCAGTACAGAAGAAGCCCATACTAACAACAGCATCTTTCATACTTGAATTATTGATGCTATACATTTCCTCAGCAGTAAGGTGCAAACCTTCTTTCTGCATATCAACATAGTTCAAACGCTCAACTAACATTGGTAACCACATCCCCTCATCTGGTGGAGTAGTAGTATTAGCTCTTAGACTAGAGCTAATAAAGATTAAAAGCAAAAAGCTTAAAAGTAAATTCTTCATTGTATATAATTTAATTATGTTTTAAAAATTTATTGATTTCTATTAAGAGATAAGACGAAACTTGCATTGATTTGTTACTTTAATTGAAAGATAATTAATTAAGTTTATCAGAAAGAAGTTTCATTTCAATAACTGGGGAAATTCCGTCATATAAAATATTATAAACAGCTTCAGTTATAGGGAGATACACCTTGTATTCTTTGTTTATTTCCATTAAGCACTTTACTGCATAATAACCTTCTGCTACCATTTTCATTTCCGACATAGTTGCCTTGATAGAATATCCACGGCCAATATAAGTTCCGAAAGTACGATTTCTGCTAAATTTTGAATAGGAAGTCACCAATAGGTCACCAACATATTCGGTATCCATTACTTTGCGATACTGAGGGAAAACCTCTTCTAAGAAGCGGCGTATTTCGCGCATGGCATTCACTATAAGTACTGCCTGAAAATTATCGCCATAACCTAACCCTATACAAATACCATTAGCAATAGCTATAATATTTTTTATCATAGCAGCATACTCAGTACCAGCAATATCCACAGAGGTTTTCATATTCATATACCAAGTGGAAAATAGTTCAGCAATATGCTGTGCGCGTTCTTCCTGTAAGAATGCAATGGTTAGAAATGATAATTTCTGCATTGCCACCTCTTCAGCATGGCAAGGGCCAGCAATAATTCCTATATCATTATATTTTACGCCAAAACTACTATGGAAGTAATTGGCTACAATCTGATTAAACTCGGGAACAATTCCTTTAATTGCTGAGATAATAATTTTATTATCGAAATGAGTAATTCCAGTATCAATAATACTTTGATGCAAGAAAGCAGATGGAATAGCAAAAATAAGAATATCGTAATTATTTACTATGGTTGGCAAATCTGTAGATATATCTAATTTACTAGGAATTAATTCAGCATATTGTAGGTAAACAGGGTTTCTACCATGCTTCAAAACGTGGTTTTTGGTTTGTTCGCTACGAACCCACCAACCAATTTTATCCACATTATGCCCCAACAACTTTACTAAAGCTGTTCCCCAACTGCCTGATCCTATAACCGCTATCTTTTTGTCTAGCATCTTTACGATTAAAACTGTAAGTTCATTTTAAGTTTCTTTCCTTCACGCAAAACTACAACATTTGCCGTATCACCCTTCTTAAAAGTTTGAAGTGCCTTCATATAGTCTTGAATATCCTTAATTATCACCTCACCCAATTGTATTATTATATCACCAGATTGTAGTCCGGCTTTTGCTGCTGGCTTATCATCCAGTACAGCTTGTATTCCTAATCCTTCCTCCTCAGAACCAAAGTCAGGAACAATGCCCAAAGTAATACCACTACGGTAACTTCTGCCATTTCCTCGCGACATATCTTTGGTTTTATTATAACTGATTTTATCAAATTCGTCGATTGTATTTACTATATTTATACCATACTTTGTAATATCAGATATTCCAGCAAAATTTATTAATTCAATATCATCATTTGGAGTATGGTAATCAGTATGAAGGCCAGTAAAGAAGAATAAAACAGGAACCTTATGCAAATAGAAACTCATCTGGTCAGAGCCGCTAATTCCTGATTTGGACTTTTTAATAATAAGACCCACATTATCTGTTATTTTAATAATACTGTCCCATTCAAGGGCAGTACCAGTGCCAATCAGATTCAGCGATCGCTTGCTAGTATCCAAACGACCTATCATATCGAAATTAAGCATGGCAGCAATTTTTTCTGTATCAAAATGCTTGCTTTTTACAAAATGAGCGGAGCCAAACAATCCTTTTTCTTCAGCAGAAAAGGACATGAAAATAAGGTTGTAATTCATTATGCGGTTTTCTTTGAAATATCTTGCAAGCTCAAGAATTGCTGCAGTTCCAGAGGCATTATCATCAGCTCCATTATGAATTGCTGGCTTTCCTTTATACCTAGATGTTTCGCCTCCCATACCAAGGTGGTCGTAATGAGCTCCAATAATAATACTGCTCTTGGCGCCATTATCAATAAACCCTATGATATTATATCCAGTTTTGGTGATTTTCTTAATATTGACTTTAAGAAAAACACTAACGTCTTTTTTATATTTGAATAGATTAGCTTTGCTTCCAAGCACAAATACCACAGGAATAGTAGTCCTCTCTCTACGATTACTAATCATATTCCGAGGGTCATCAAATTTTGGATCTGAATTAATAAAAATTATAGCTTTTGCTCCTTTTTTATGGGCATTCTCAATTTTAGCATCAATATTTGCAAACTCTGAGAATTTACTATAATTCTCAGCACCCCCCGGAACAGAGATTTCAATAATAAAGACTTTTCCTTCTAGGTCTTTTAATTCCTTATAATCATTTATTTTTCCATCAGGAGAAATTAACCCAAAGCCTACATTTACAGTGCTACCACTAACTTTACCATTTGCTGATTTAGAAAGAGGAAAGAAATCATTTTCTAACTGGAAATGCTTACCATCAACTGCTAATTCAGTACCATCAGTATAGTCAGCTCCGTCTTTAAAATCAAATTTCTGTAAGAAGGAATCATTCTCAAAATATGGTATTAAACCAGCATTCTGAAACTCTGTAACAAGAAAATCTCGGGCTTTATATTCCCACTGAGTTCCTGCTTCGCGCCCCATCATAGAGTCATGAGCTAATGCTCCAACATCATTTCGTAAGCGAGAATCACAGGATTGTGGGTCAAAATTAAAATTTTGAGCATTACTATTCTCAACCAAAAAGGCAAATAGCAGTAAACTCAAGATGTATTTTAATTGAACCATGTTTCAAAATTAAAGAGTTTGCAAAAATACAAATTTATATATTTACTTTTAGGTTGGATTAACTAATCTTAATTGATTAAAATTTATCCTACCTTTGACCTTTATTTTTTTTAGACAAGCATTTAAACTAAATGACATTTGACGAAATAAAACAACCTGTAAGTCAGGAAATTGAAGTGTTCCAGCGTACTTTTAAAGAAACGATGAAAACCTCAGTTCCCCTGCTAGATTTGATTACGCGATATATTGTAAAGCGTAAGGGAAAACAAATGCGACCATTATTTGTTTTTTTAAGTGGAGCTTTGTTTGGTGCTAGCAATGAACGAACACAACGTGCGGCTGCGCTAATCGAGCTATTACATACAGCAACATTAGTACATGATGATGTGGTGGATGATTCGAATCTTAGAAGAGGGTTTTTCTCCATCAACGCGCTATGGAAAAATAAAGCTGCTGTTTTGGTTGGGGATTTTCTTTTGTCAAAAGGAATGTTGCTTGCACTGGAGAATAAAGAGTATGATCTATTGGAGATAGTGTCTTTTGCCACAAAGCAAATGAGTGAAGGTGAGCTGCTTCAAATCGAAAAGGCCCGCCGATTGGATATTGATGAGGCTGTTTATTTTGATATTATAACCATGAAAACAGCATCACTAATTGCTAGTTGTTGTGCTGCTGGTGCTGCTTCTGCCGGTGCCGACAAAACTCAGATTGAGCTTATGCGTAAATTTGGCGAGCATGTGGGAATTGCCTTTCAAATAAGAGATGATTTATTTCGAAAGAAATAATAAGAGTGGAAAACCTGTGGGTGGCGATATTAAAGAAAAGAAAATGACCTTGCCTCTGATTTATACTCTTAATAATATGGGCACAATTGAAAGGAAGAAAACCATACTGGATATTAAATATAGAAGCAATAAACCTAAGGTTGTAAATCGAATTATTGATTTGGTAAATAATTCCGGAGGAATGGATTATGCTCAGAAAAAAATGGATGAGCATTTAGAATTGGCAATTGAATTACTAGCGGATTTCGAGGATAATACTTATAAGAATTCTTTAATTGGCCTTGTGAATTACTCAATAAAGAGAAATAAATAATTATAAAGAGATAGCATGAATAAATTATATGTTTTACTATTAATTAGCTTTATCAGCCTAAATATTACGGCTCAGGAAACAATAACCAAAACTAATAAGTACCCTGATGGTAAAGTAAGATTTACCGCTACTTATATCAATGACAGCATTTTTCATGGGCCCTATGTGGAGTATTATGTTAATGGAGAAAAGCGCGAGGAGGGTAGCTTTGCAAACGGAAAACAAATAGGCTTATGGCTGCAATTTTACAAAACAGGAGATACCTTAAGTACTATAAATTATAGTAATGGCCCTTTTATTATTTGGTTTGAAAACAAGCAAATACAAGTTACTGGGAAAGTTAAATCTGGCGAAAAATCGGGTCATTGGGTAGAGTATTACTATAATGGAACAAAAAAGAATGAAGAGAATTATTTGCAAGGAAAGCTAGATGGCAAATGTGTTTACTATAGAACTGATAGTACTATTAGCGAGGTTCGCCATTATAGCAAAGGAGTAATGAATGGCAAATGGAGCTCATTTTATCCCAATGGAAAAAAGAGACTTGAAGGTATTTATGCAAATGGAGAAAAGACAGGAATATGGAAAGAGTGGTATTTAAGTGGGGAGATTTTGGCTATTTCACCATCGGAAGATGGGGAGTATAAAGAGTTTTATCGCAATGGAAATAAAAAGGCAATTGGTAAAATAAAGGCTGGGCAGCGCGAAGGTAAATGGCAGTTTTGGTATGCAAATGGAAATAATGAAGAGTTTTTCAGCTATATTAATGGACTTAAAGTTGGAGAAACTCAAAGCTTCTATGAGGATGGCAAGCAGAAGTTTAAAGGAAACTTTGCCAATGATAGCCTAAATGGTGCAGCAGCTTGGTGGTATCATAATGGGAATAAAGAAATGGAAGGATTTCTTGAAAATGACTTACAGGATTCTAGCTGGGTTTTTTATAGAGAAGATTCAAAAAAAGGTAGCGAAGGCAGTTTCGAAAAAGGGCAACAGCATGGTAATTGGACCTATTGGTATAAAACTGGTGAACTATGGAAAAAAGGTCAATTTACGATGGGCCTAAAAAGTGGACTTTGGACTACTTGGTTCGAGAATAAGCAAAAGCTACAAGAGGGAAATTACGAAAATGGAATGGAAACTGGCAAATGGACTAGCTGGTTTGATAATGGTCAGATGCTAGCAACAGGCTCTTATACAATTGGTAAAATGGATGGCCTATGGAAAGCTTGGTTTAAGGATGGTGATCCAAATTATATTTTTAATTATAAAAATGACCTAAAGGATGGTTCTGCAATTCAGTATTATAGCAATGGTAAGAAGAAATATGACGGTGGTTTTAAAACTGGATTACAAGATGGAAAATTTACCGAATGGTATATTACCGGAGACTTGCAAGCTTCAGGAAAGTATAAAATTGGCTTAAAGGAAGGCAAATGGAAGTTTTATGATAATAGAGGCAGACTGTATAAAGAGCAAAGCTTTGAACAAGGAAAGCCAACCGGTAAATGGGTAGAATATTATATTACGGGCAACAAAAAAGCTCAAGGAGAATATAAAGGAATTTATAAGAATGGTATATGGACTTATTGGGATAAGAAAGGAAATGTAGTATTGAAATTACGCTATAAGAATGGAGTAAAGGAAGAAGTGATTTATGATATGAAGTCGGCGAAAGCTATGCCTAAGAGATAATTAGTTTCGTTACTCATCAGTATTATACCTTTTATCAAAATAGTGTATTTCATATTTCATAA
>JAOZKO010000061.1 GCA_029935325.1 Bacteroidales bacterium | reverse complement strand
CTCCAAGTGAGTACTAACAAAAAAGCCCTGACATATTGTTGGGGCTTTTTTTATGGAACAAAATAGATGCTTCTTAGAGGAAATTTAATGTAGGTTGACAAATAGATGCTAGCTCAAAACTATTTTTTTCTAAATTTACCTATTCTAATTATATAATAATTCGGATGATTATATTTGTCTAATTTGCATATTAAATTACTGGTTTCTAACACTAAACATTATACAATGATATATAGCCTTATTTTTACAATAGCTCTAGCAGCTACTATATTTTTGTTTTACAGAAGCATTAAAAGGATTCGTACCCATATAAAACTTGGGAAAGATATTGATATTAGCGATCAATCAAGTGCTCGATGGAAGAAAATGTTTTTGGTGGCTATAGGTCAATCTAAAATGACAAAAAAACCAATAGCAGGATTACTGCATATTATGGTTTATGTTGGTTTTATTATTGTCAATATCGAAATGCTTGAAATTTTTATAGATGGTATTTCTGGTACTCATAGGTTTCTGAGCTTTATACCTTTTTATAATGGAATTATTTCTCTAGTAGAATTTTTTGCCATAATGGTAATTATTGCTTGTATTACATTTCTAATCCGTCGTAATATTCTTCGAGTAAAACGCTTTCATAAACCAGAAATGAAATCTTGGCCAAGTCTAGATGCCAATATTATTCTTATTTCTGAAGTATTGCTTATGACTGCTTTTTTGAGCATGAATGCTGCTGATAGGATATTGCAAATCCGAGAGTTTGGACATTATACTAATACAGGAGGCTTTTTCTTTAGTGAGTTTATTATTCCAATGTTTAGTGCTCTACCTAGTTCTACATTAATATTTATAGAGCGCTTTGGTTGGTGGTTTCATATTTTAGGAGTTTTTGCCTTTTTAAATTATATTCCATATTCAAAACATTTCCATGTTTTCTTAGCTTTTCCAAATGTTTTTTATTCAAAATTAAAGCCACGCACCTATATCAATAATATGGAAAGTGTGACCAATGAAGTGAAAATAGCAATGGGGCTTTTGCAGGACGATGGTGCTGCCACCGAAGAAATAGCAACATTTGGAGCAAAAGATGTACGGGATTTCAATTGGAAAGTACTAATGGATGCCTATACTTGTACTGAGTGTGGTAGGTGTACTGATGTTTGCCCAGCAAATATTACTGGTAAACTATTATCCCCTCGTAAGATAGTTATGGATACCCGCGATAGGTTAGAACTTGTGGGGAATACAGTAATGAAAGATTCAGACAAAGCTGAGATAGATGGTTCATTGCTGCATGATTATATTTCAGATGAAGAGCTTTGGGCTTGTACAACTTGTAATGCATGTACTGAGGCTTGCCCAGTAGAAATTGATCAAGTCTCTATTATTACCGAGCTTCGCAGATATAGTTATATGGAAGAATCAGCAGCGCCATCGCCATTGGTGGCAGCAAATACTAATATTGAGAATAATGGCGCCCCATGGCAGTTTCCTGCTGATGATAGAGCTAATTGGGCTGATGAAGTAGAGAGCGATGGAAATAAAATAGATGTTCCAATAATGGGAGATTTATTTGCTCAAGGTAAAAAGCCAGAGTACCTTTTCTGGGTTGGTTCTGCCGGAAGTTATGATCGTAGAGCTAAGAAAATTTCAGCAGACTTTATTAAAGTGCTCAATTTCCTTAAGGTTGATTATGCAATTTTAGGTATTGAAGAAAGTGATTCTGGAGATATTGCAAAACGCTCAGGTAATGAATTTACATATCAGATGCAGGCGATGATGAATATTGAAGTTCTAAATTCTTATGAAGTTAAGAAGATAATTACTTGCGATCCGCATGATTATAATATCATTTTGAACGAATATAGTGAGCTTGGTGGGATTTATGAAGTAGAGCATCATACTCAGTTTCTGGGTAGAATGATAAAAGATGCTAAGCTAAATTTAAATACTGCCTTAAAAGGAAAAAGCATAACCTATCACGATCCCTGTTATTTAGGCAGGGGCAATGGAGAGTACGATGCTCCTAGGGAGATATTGCAAGCATTGGGTGTAAATATTAATGAAATGCCACGAAACAAAAGCAATGCACTATGCTGCGGCGCAGGAGGTGGGCAGATGTTTAAAGAAGCAGAAAAAGGTGACCGCGAAATATTTGTAGAGCGTACTGATGAAGCCCTTAAAACTCAATCAGAGATTATTGTAAGCGCATGCCCATTTTGTATGACTATGCTTACCGATGGTGTTAAATACCAAAATAAGGAAGAAGAGATTAAAAATTATGATATTGCAGAATTAGTAGCAATGGCAATTGAATAAGTTATCATTATTATTAGCTTGGTTTAAGCGTGTTTGTTTGTGACTAGTCAGTACTTTAGCTGTTTATGCGACATCTCCAATAATCCAGTTTGTGTTAGTTAGATACAAGTATTGTTTTCAATATTATGTATTTCATAAAGTACTGACCCTGAAAGGGCCAAATAATAATAGACATGGGTGAAACCCATGGTTATTATTAATAAAGGCAGTTGTTTTGGCCTTACTAATCAGTATCATTTTTTTTACAATTAAAATTATAATCCCCTACGTATATCGAAGACCCTGAAAGGGTTAAACGTGAATAACCATGGATGAAATCCATGGTTATGAATACGAGTTCTTGAAGTTTTGGCGGTATTTTTGCTGCTTGCTGAGTGATTTTCACTTTTTTCAAGTGAAAATTGTATCGAAGTATAGCAAAAATAGTGACAAAGCACATTTTTCTGGTTTATAACAAATTTAATGCTTGATTCTTAAAGTGATTTTAATCGGTAGGAACTACAATATATTATCTCGACTATTCCAAAGGTATTATATCCAAAAAGCATAAAGGGAGTTAACTTTAAGCTAAATTCTATACCTTTTTATTTAACTTAGCGAAATAAATAGATTAATAAAAAACTAAAATTAGTTGCATAAACACAGTGCCATAAAGGGTATTTTGCTATTATTCAATAAATTATCATTTATATAGATATTTATATTACTTTTGCCGCTTCGTAAAATTCGAGCTCGGTCCATCTGGGGCTTTTTGGTGAAACAAATCACTAGGATAATTTTTATCGATATAATGGACTGAACTCATTAACTAGCTATAGCGATATAGCATAAATTCATTATATGATAGATTATAAGAGTAGTAATCTCAAACCAGAGATTATTGAGGCTATTGCCGAAATAGGTTTTGAAAAACCTACACCGATTCAGGCTGAATGTATTCCATTTATTTTAGAGTCAAAAGAAGATTTAATTGCCAATGCCCAAACAGGTACTGGTAAAACGGCTGCATTTGGATTACCAATCTTGCAGCAAGTAGAAAAGAACAATCATACGGTTCAGGCAATTATTTTGTCTCCAACTCGTGAATTGGCAATCCAAATTACCAATGATATGATTGCGTATTCATCTAAGATGCCTGGTATTAGAACAATAACAGTATATGGTGGAGCTAGTATTGAACCGCAAATAACGGCTCTAAGAAAAGGTGCTCAAATTGTTGTTGGTACTCCTGGTCGTGTTTTAGATTTAGTAAAAAGGAAAAAACTTATTCTGAATAATGTTAAATGGCTTGTTCTTGATGAGGCTGATGAAATGCTAAATATGGGATTTAAGGATGACCTAGATGCAATTCTTGCAACCACTTCCGAAGATCGCCAAACACTTTTGTTTTCTGCAACTATTCCTAAAGGTATATTGCAGATTAGCAAAAATTATATGAAAAACCCACAGCAAATTGCTGTTGCCAAAGCAAATATTGGAGCTGATACTGTTGAGCATTTTTACTACCAAGTGAATGCTCGCGACAAATATGCTGCCCTTAAGCGTATTGCTGATGTTAATCCTAATATATATGCCATTGTTTTTTGCCGTACTCGTCGCGAAACAAAAGATATTTCAGACAAGCTAATTAAAGATGGATATAATGCTGATTCATTGCATGGTGATTTATCTCAAGCTCAGCGTGAGCATGTAATGAGTAGGTTTAGAGTAAGAAATTTACAGATTCTAGTTGCAACAGATGTTGCTGCTCGTGGTTTGGATGTTACTGATTTAACTCACGTAATTAATTATAGCTTACCAGATGATTCAGAGATATACGTGCATCGCTCTGGTCGTACAGGTAGAGCGGGCAAGGATGGTATAAGTGTTTCGATAGTTCACAATCGCGAAAATCGTAAGATGAGGGAAATAGAAAAACTTCTTGGTAAGAAATTTACAAAGAAACAGGTTCCTAATGGTAGGGAAATATGCGAAAAGCAACTTTTCAAACTTGTGGGGAATATGGAAAATATCGACCTTTCTAATTCCGAGATTGATACCTTTATGGATGTGATTTATTCCAAATTGGAAGACATGAGCAAAGAAGAGGTTATTAAGAGATTTGTTGCTGTAGAGTTTAATCGCTTTTTAGAATATTATAAGCACGCGAAAGATCTTAACGCTAGTGATGGAAGAGGCGATAGAGGAGACAGAGGAGATAGGCGTGACGGGCGTGACGATAAACGTTCTAACCGACGTGATCGTGATGATAGAAGAAGTAGTGATAGAGGACAAAGAGATCGTGATAGAGGACCTAAACTTCAAAGATGTCATATAAATATTGGTTCAAGACATCAAGTTAACCCAGGATCTATTATTGGACTAATTAATAGAGCAACTCCAGATTTGAGTGTTGATATTGGACAAATTGAAATACTAAAGAAATTCTCATTTTTCGAGGTTGATCCAAAGTACTCAAAGCAGGTTATGGATGGCATGAATGGCCTAGATTACCATGGCGAAGTTGTGGTTGTAGAGCCTTCAGAAAGCCCTAAAGGCGGAGGTTCCAAGCCAAAGTATGATTCTGGCTCAAGAAACGCAAAGCCACACCGAAAAGGAAAAAGAAGCGAAAGCTCAAAGCAAAGAAGATCAAAAAAGCAATGGTAATATTTGCTCCATAGGATATAATAAAAAGCGGCTTAATTGCCGCTTTTTTTTTATGGCTTTATTACTCCTTAACAAACTTTGCACTAATCCTATTTCCCTTACTCGTAACACCCTCCATAATATACACTCCATCTGATAGTATACTTATATCAAGCTTTGTTTTGGGTGAATTTACTTGCTTTTGCAGTATCTCCTTGCCATTAATATCTATTATGCGTAGGCTTATAATATTTTGGTTTTGCGTTTTTAATTTAAGCTCAATATATGTACTTGCTGGATTTGGAAACAGTTCAATGGTTATCTTCGGAATAGGTATTGTAAATTCAAAAATGGAAGTCACCTCTCCATTGGATCCTATTTTAACTAATTTGGAATTCTGCAACTGAGCTCCTGTAAGTGATGCCTGCTCTGTGTATAATATCAACACCCCTCCGTCATCAGTAGGCAGCATATTCATTAAACGCATTGTTGCTGCCGTACATGCAAGATGTTTCTTCCATAATGTGTTTAGATTGGAATCTATTTTAACTATTAGTAGACCATTACTTGGAAAATAAAGATTCTGATTTACTGTGCTCCCGATGAAGAAATCACTATTAGTATTTTCAATAAGTGCATTTTCACCAGACATATCAATGTAAGTAAGACTATCGTAATACCAAAATCTAAAATCTTGAATTTGAAAATTTGAATCTAATGTTTGCAATACCATTGCATTAATAAAATGTGTAGGATTATTTATTGGGTAGAATATATCACCTGAACCAAGACATAAATACAGTGAATCTCTATATTTCTTAAGGTTAATTATAGATTGCAAAGTTGCATTAGTTCCAGAAATAAATAATGTGTCATTTGACAACAGATTAAATGAACTATCATAGGTCAAAATTTTAGTTTGAAAGGATGGGGAATCAAAACCTGTAAGTATGTATTTATCTTTTCTATCATTAACTATAAGATTGTAAATAAGAAAATCTAACGGTATATAGCCAAACTTATCTATTTCCATTGTGATAAAGTTATAGTTATATATAAATGATTTAGCAAAATAAGTAGTTTGTTCAATATAATATCCAAAGAAAAACATCGAAGAATCAGTTTCACGATTAGTTTTTTGTAAATTAATGTAGTAAAACCCCTCCAATTGTGGATGCACTTTCTTTTCAATAAAGTTAAATGATGTGTCATATTTAGTGACTACCAATTGTATAGAATCATTCTGAGGATTAGTTGTCCCAAAAATATAGAAATAGCCATTGCGATATACGCTAGTTTGTGCCAACTCAGTATAACCAAATGTAGTAGTAATTAGAGTGTCAATAGGATTTCCAGATTTTGATAGTTTTATTAATACGGGTGCACCATAAAAATCAGGAGTTACTGATCGGGCAGAGTCAGTTATATAACCTGTTAATAAATAGCCTGTTTCATACTCCATCAAGTTTACCAATTGATCAGAATATTGAGTGTTAAAATTATAATTATTATAAGTTTGGGCTACAGCAATATTTGCTATTAATACCAATAAAAAAAGTATTTTTTTCATATACAAAATTTTAATTTTTAAAAAAGCCATTCTACAATAAATGCAGAATGGCTAATTAGAACTATAAAGTACTAACATTAGTTAATGACCAATAACTATAACCACAATGAAATTTAAATCGATGTAAAGCCATATAATAGTTTGGTGGAGTACCACTTCCAGAAGGCATTATTTTAGCATGACCTATATAATTAACATTAGAATGATTATACAAATAATTAGTCATTGCAATATATAGTTGATCATAATAAAAATCAAATTCTACTGCGTCAAAATCAAGATGATGGTTTGAATTAGATAAATGTGAATAGAAATATTTATAATCTGTAAAGCCATTATTGTTAGGCGGATAAGGGTCATTAGCATAACTTATAAAATCAAGTGGATTTAAATACTGTATAACAATTACATTAGGAATATATAAACGTCCAGATGGCAGCCATTGTATCATGTTGTTATTTAAATGATTATGTAATCGGTTATTGTAAAGTACAGATGCCAAAAAAAAGTTTGTACTTGGTGGCGTAACGAATTCATCACCCCACTCACTTAAATCCAATTCACCATAACCCACAATCATTGTATATTTTATACTACTGCTAGTTACATCTGTAATATCAAATACAATAGGTGTTTTTACAGTATCTTCAACACTATAATAATTGCTTTGCCAATCTGATAGTATTGAATTGTATGCCTCACTAATTTCTGTCATACTCATCTCATTATCACTATTAACTGAAATACTAACTGAGCCTGAAAACTCCTGAGTATTTGCACATTTTGAGTAATCGTAGTTCACATATTTATAATTTAATGTAGCCTCCACATATTCAAAAGCTTCCTCAAAATTCATATCTGGGTATGAATTAGGCTCATCTAGTTTATCAATAAAAGCATTAATATCTGCTTCCATTTCCTCATTAGTCATCTCGTTATTCAATCGAGCATTATTCATTGTAGTTGTATTATTCTTGTTTTGAGACACATCATCGTCTTTACTGCATGAGCTTATATATATCATTGATAATAAAGCAAGTGCTATAATTATTGTTATTCGTTTCATTATATTGGTTTTTATTATTGTAAATTTTATAATCTTAATATTATTTTTTAGCTTTTATTTGCGCCGTTCAAGAAAACATATTTTTTTGAATGGCTTCCCCTATTCTTCAGGCTTTAATAACGCTAAATTGTCACAATCAATAAGAACATAACTGTCAACGAGATTATAAAAAATGCTAATTGAGCAGTAAGAAATACTTACATAATAAAAATAAAATAGTTTGCTAATCTCACATAATAGCCTGTACCCCCTCCCTATTACGTTTTAAGGAAATATTATTAATTTTTAGAGCATTTAATGATTTAAACATTTTCATTAATTTAAGCAGTAAAGATAGTAAAAAAATACTCCAACTATATGAAGAATAATACTTTTTGTGCTATATCCGTACTTTTATTAAATAGAAAATACATAAGCTCATTTGCTTCTTAATGTAATCACTGTAAAAACTTTTAAAACCTACAAACAAACTCAGTGCCCTAGTAGTAAAATACAATTAACTGATAAACATTTTTACCCTACTTTTGCAATCTTAATTTTTAGAATCAAATCGTATGCTTTTAGTACCATATATCAGAGAAAATAAAGAAGCTGTAGCTACAGCCCTAAAGATAAAAAATTTCAAGGACATTGATATTCTTGACCTTATAGTAAACACTGACGATAATCGTAGAGAATTACAAAAGAAATTAGATGATACTCTTGCTGAATCCAAGATTATTGCCAAGGAAATTGGAGGCCTTTTTAAATCAGGAAAAATAGAAGAAGCCAATATTAAAAAGGCTAAAACTGGTGAACTTAAGGAGCTTTCTAAATCATTAAGTGATGATTTGGCAGAGGCTAAAAAGAAATTGACATATCTTCTACTTAAGGTGCCAAATATTCCTCATCCTAGCGTTATTGCTGGAAATTCTGATGAAGATAATGAGATTATCAAGAATATTGGTGAGATTCCTGAAATGCCTGATAATGCATTACCACATTGGGAGCTAACTGAGAAATATGATATTATTGATTTTGAATTAGGAAATAAAATTACTGGTGCAGGTTTCCCTGTTTATAAAGGAAAGGGAGCACGTTTACAAAGAGCATTAATTAATTTCTTTTTGGATGAAGCTTCTAATGCTGGTTTTAGAGAAGTTCAGCCACCACTTTTGGTTAACGAAGACTCCGGTTATGGAACAGGCCAATTGCCCGATAAAGACGGACAGATGTATCATGTGGGAGAGGATAATCTGTATTTAATTCCTACTGCTGAGGTTCCAATTACAAATATTTACCGCGATGTAATTGTTAAAGCTGTCGATTTCCCAATTCGTAATACCGCATATTCACAGTGTTTCCGCAGAGAAGCAGGATCTTATGGTAAGGATGTACGTGGACTTAATCGCTTACATCAGTTTGATAAAGTGGAGATTGTTGTAATCGATCATCCTGAGAAATCATATGCAAGACTAGAAGAAATGACTAATTATGTTCAGTCTCTTCTAGTAAAACTTGAGTTGCCATATAGGTTGTTACGACTTTGTGGTGGAGACCTAAGCTTCACAGCCGCTCTAACATTTGATATGGAAGTTTATTCTGCTGCCCAAAAAAGATGGTTAGAAGTAAGCTCTGTTTCAAACTTTGAGTCATTTCAAGCCAATCGTTTGAAATTAAGATTTAAAGATGAGAATGGTAAAACTCAGTTGGCGCATACACTCAATGGTAGTGCATTGGCACTTCCTCGTATAGTTGCGGCTCTATTAGAGAATAATCAAACTCCAGAGGGAATAAAAATACCTAAAGCACTTGTCCCTTATACTGGTTTCGAATATATTAATTAGACTATGTTACGATTTTGTGAGCTAAAAAGTATGGTGATTAAAACAGCTTTTCTAGGATTGTTTCTATTGCTTAATACATTACTTTTTGCTCAGCCTGAGATCGAAGAAAAGCTTGCATTACAGTTTTATCAAAATCAAGATTACGATAAAGCAGCAGAATTATACCAAAGAATATACGCACGCACACCAACTCCATTTTATTATAACTACTATTTGGATTGCCTTTTTGAGTTGGAAGATTATAAAAGAGCCAAAGGTTTTGTACGAGCGGTAAGTAAAAAATATCCCAATCAATATAGATATCAAGTTGATGAAGCTTATGTGGTTCAACGCTCTGGTAATAAGGAAAAAGCAAATAAAGCCTACGGTAAAATAATAAAAGGTTTGGGAAATAACCGAAATGAAGTTATTGAACTTGCCGATGCTTTTTTAATAAGAGATTTGGATAATTATGCTTTAAAAACCTATATAAAGGCTAAAAAGAAAATCAAGAATCCACCATTAAATATGGAGATTGCCGATTTATACTATAAAATGGGTGATTATAATTCCATGATTAATGAATACTTGGATTTAGCCGTTATGGATGAAACATATATTCCAACAGTACAATCCAAATTGCAAGGAATAATTACTGATCCCTCTCAGGATAAAATATCTGAAGAACTGCGGATTGAATTATTGCGCCGGACACAAAAACATCCCTCAGAAACACTTTATTCAGAATTATTATATTGGTATTCTATCCAAAAAAAGGATTTTGAACTAGCTTTAATGCAATCAAAAGCATTAGACCGCCAGTTTGGTGATAGGGGTGGTAGAGTTTTTGCTTTGGGGAATATTTTAATGTCGAATCAAGAATATAGTTTGGCCGTAGAAGCGTATCAATATGTTATTGACCTGGGCGAAGATTCGGAGTTCTTATATGCGGCTGGTGTAAATATATTGGAAGCAAGATTCAAAAAGATAATATCCGAAAAGAATTATTCTCAAGAAGAATTGGTGAGCTTAGAGAAGTCGTATTTAGATGCTCTAAATACATTTGGAAAAAATGGCACTACCGTACAAATGATGATGAATCTTGCCTATTTGCAGGCTTTTTATCTTGATAATATTGAAAGTGCAAAGGCTTTGCTATTACCTATTGAGCAAATGAATAATGTACCTAATGATACTAGAGCAAAAGCTAAATTGCAATTGGCAGATATGAAGTTATTCTCTGGTGAAAAATGGTCGGCAAGTTTGCTCTATAAGCAAGTTGAAAAAGCTCATAAAAATGAGCCTATAGGATATGAAGCAAAATTCAAAGCGGCTAAGTTTTTCTATTATGTTGGGGAAATGGAATGGGCAAAGGTTCAGCTAAAGGTGCTTAGTGGAGCAACTTCTAAATTAATTGCCAATGATGCATTAGACTTATATTTACTTATTACAGAGAATATTAGCATGGATAGTACTTATGATGCATTAAGCATTTATGCAACTGCTGACCTTCTACATTATCAGAAAAAGTACGATCTGTCCATTATAACTCTAGATACAATATTGGATATTTTTCCTCATCATCCTATTACTGACGATGTTTATTTCAAAAAAGCAATGATTGCTATGGATCAACAGGAATTTCAGTTGGCAGATTCGCTTTTTGCTGAAACTTTGGATTACGATCCATTTGGAACTTTGGCCGATAATGCACTAATCGAAAGAGCTCGCCTTAATGATTATATCCTCAAGAAACCAGATATAGCTAAAGAACTATATCAAAAAATATTATTGGATTACCCAGGAAGCTTATTTACTGTTGAAGCACGTAAGCAATATCGGGAGATGGAAAAGCGTTAGTAGTTTTTATAAGCGTTTTTCAAGATTTATCTAATACCCTTCTTATGGAAAATATGAAACCCAAAAATTACCGAAAGTATTATGTTTTTGCAATATTATTGTTAGCACTAATCGTATATTCATGTTGTGATGATGGCACATATACTATTAATGATGTAAAGGTATATCCATGGAATGATAGCAGCAGAGTAAAGTCCAATGTATTAAAAGAGAGGATAAGCTTTATTACAGAATTAGATATTACCAAACATAAAGGGGGACGGGTGCAATTTGTGAAATCGGCTAATGCAACTCCTGCATGTAGAGGGTATATTAATGAAGTGGACCTTGAAAGGGCTGAAATATATACCAATAGGGAAGTTTACTTTCAATCAAACATCCCCAATGAAACCCGTATGCTAATAGCAATACCGGCTTTTACAAATTTGAGTAGTGATAATATAAAGCTCAATAGTTCTAGTTTTTGATGATATCGTTCATTCCAACTTTACATATTATCAGAGAAATAATTTGCCTTATGCAGGTTTTAGTATGGAAGGGATACTGCCAATAATAAGTTTTGGAGATACTCCAATAAAATTTAAGAGTGGTGATTATAAATTCTGGTTTAAATTTGTTTTCATGGATGGAACAGTATTTTTGGATTCAGTAGAGGTTAATTATACCACAAAAGAGGATGTTTTTGATGTGATGCTACCCAAAAACAGTGCAGTTATTTGAGCAACACTATATATAATAAACCTGATCACGGATAGAATAGCTGTATTTGGGCCACACTTGTGGTGTGACTTGTCTGCTGAGAGGATATATGAAAA
>JAOZKO010000060.1:7938-12126 GCA_029935325.1 Bacteroidales bacterium | reverse complement strand
TTCATTTAAAAGGAAATGAAAATCACTCAGCATCTGGCAAAAATACCGCCAAAACATCCAGAATTCGTATTCATAACCATGGATTTCATCCATGGTTATTCACGTTCGACCCTTTCAGGGTCAATGACATACTTAGGTGTTCATCGTTATAATTGTAAACCAAATGATACTGAATAGTTACATTAGATTTAATAATGATTGAAGGGGTATTTAGGCAGGGCTTACGATTTTCCAATATCGATAAAAGTATACAGAAATAAGCCTACTTTTGCAAACATGGTTAAAGGCAATGACAAAGGGAATACATACGATCTAATAATAGTAGGTGCTGGTGCTGCAGGAATTATAGCAACTGGAACAGCTGCTAATAATAATAAGTCAGTATTGGTATTGGAGAAAATGCGGTCGGCTGGAAGAAAAATTCTTATATCAGGAAAAGGACGCTGTAATATTACCAATGATAGTTATGCTTCACATCATTTCAAGAAAATTCATCCTAAACCTAAATTCTTAAAAGCTGCTTATAAAAACTTTTTTAAGGAGGATATATTAGAGATTCTTGACAATCAAAACTTAAAATATAAGACTGAAAGAGGAGGCCGGATTTTTCCTGTTTCTGATAAATCTAAAGATGTGCTTAATGCCCTAACTAATTGGGCATTTACTAAAAATGCAAAATTAGAAACCAATGCAAATGTTAAGCAAATAATATGTGAAAGCAATGTTTGCAAAGGAGTGGAATACGAGCAAAATGGGATAATCAAGCAAGCCTTTGCGAATTCTGTTATTATAGCTACAGGCGGCAAATCATATCCTGCAACAGGCTCTACTGGTGATGGTTATTCTTTAGCAAAGAAACTAGGTCATAAAATAACCAATACTCTTCCCGCTCTTGTTCCTGTAGAAACTCATGGCAATCTTGCAGAAAATTTAATGGGATTAGGGCTAAAGAATGTAAACGCAAGCCTATGGGTTAATGACCAAAAAGCTGGGGAAGAATTTGGTGAGCTGATGTTTGCTCATTATGGATTAACAGGCCCAATAATATTAACTCTAAGCCGAAAAATTGTAAATGCATTGGAGCTAAATCACAAAACAATAATTACAATTGACTTAAAACCAGCCCTTGATAATAATAAACTAGATGCACGACTTTTGCGCGATCTTAACGAATATGGAAAGAAATTTATTGAGAATATATTTAAGTTATGGATGCCTTCAAAACTCGTAAAGCCTCTTTTAAGATTATGCGAAATAGATAATACTAAATTAGGAAATCAAATTAGTGCAGAGGAGAGAAAGCGTATTCGACTAAATCTAAAAGAACTTAGTTTTGAAATAAGTGGCCATCGCTCTTATAAAGAAGCAATAATTACTCAAGGCGGGATTAGCACTGACGATATTGATCCAAAAACAATGGAATCTAAAATAGTAAAAGGCTTGTTTTTTGCTGGTGAAGTTATGGATTTAGATGCCGATACTGGTGGATATAATTTCCAAATAGCATACTCTACAGGGGCTTTGGCTGCTATATCTGCTACTAACTAGCTTAGACAAGCTGGAAAAAATCAGAATACAGACATTAGAACTTTGCTACCAATAGAAAATTTATAACTCAAATAATAATAACAATATGAATGTAATCATTGCCATAGCCGTTTCATTTATTATAATCTATATTGCTAAGAAACTAATTTTTAAAAATAACTGGAAAACTCCTAAGCAAGCTTTTGTATCAGAATGGAGGCTTATTCTTATTGAGAATGTTAACTTCTATAGTAGTTTAAATAGCGATGAAAAATCTAGATTTGAATTTAAGGTTCAGGAGTTTCTTTTAAACTGTAGAATTACAGGAATAGAAACTAATGTCAATACTAAGGACAAGGTTCTTATTGCATCAAGTGCTATTATTCCAATATTTGAGTTTCAAGATTGGAAATATATTAACCTATATGAAGTCTTGCTTTATCCGGGGATGTTTGATGAAAAATTTCAAACCAAAGGACCCGACAGAAACATAATGGGAATGGTTGGAACTGGCTATATGGAGGGCAAGATGATTCTCTCAAAAGCCGCGCTTTATCATGGATTTGCTAACTATTCTGATAAAAAGAATACTGCAATTCATGAGTTTGTACATTTGATTGACAAGCTAGATGGATCTACTGATGGTATTCCCGAATTACTTTTAGATAAAAAGTACACCATTCCATGGCTAAATCTTATTAACGAAAAAATTGAAGAAATATATCAGGATAAATCAGATATAAACCCTTATGGAGGAACAAATAGGCAAGAGTTTTTCTCTGTAATTAGCGAATACTTTTTTGAGAGACCAAAACTACTTGCTAGCAAACATCCTGAGCTTTATGGTTTATTAGAAAAGATTTTCAAACAAGATATGGCAGCTAGAAGTTTAAATAAGAAGAAGCTTCGCATAAGAAGAAACGATCCTTGTCCTTGTAATAGTGGGTTGAAATTTAAGAAGTGTTGTGGAAGTACTCATTACAAAAAAAGCCATCAACCCTAAGGATGATGGCTTATTAATATTATTGATATTCCTGATTATTTATTAGGAATACTTTTTAGAGTTTCTTTTGTGAAATCCCAAAACTTCTGAACTGAAGCGATATTTACTTTCTCATCTGGAGAGTGAGGGAAACGGATTGTTGGTCCGAAAGAAATCATATCCCAATTGCTATAAACACTTCCTAAAAGTCCACATTCCAAACCAGCATGAATTACTTTTATATCAGGAATTTTACCATACATACCTTCGTAAGTCTTTTGCATAGATTTAAGAATTGCAGAATCTGGATTTGGCTTCCAACCAGGATAAGCACCTTCTAGTACTACCTCTGCACCAGCTAATTCAAAAATAGAAACAAACATTTCTGCTAAATCATCTTTTGCAGACTCAACAGAGCTTCTTAGCAATGCTGCAACCTCTACTGTATTTCCTTTTGTGCGTACAATAGCAAGGTTAGTTGATGTTTCAACAACGCCTGCCATATCAGCACTCATGCGAATCACACCATTTGGAGCACCATAAACACCATTTATCACGTTCCACATATCAGTAGTAGCAATAACTTCTTTTGGCATATCAGCAGCTGCACATATAAAACTCAAATCAGGCTCAACAGAACCAAACTCTGAAATAAATACATTCTCTAATTCCTTAACTGATGCTTCAAAACCAGCTTTATTTGCTTCTGGAATTACTACAGTAGCAAAACTCTCACGAGGAATAGCATTTCGTAAACTACCACCTTGAATACTGCTTATTAGCATTCCATAATCTTTTGCTGCAGCTTTCATAAAACGGAAAAGAAACTTATTTGAGTTTCCTCTTCCCAAAGGAATATCCATTCCAGAATGGCCACCTTTAAGGCCTGCTACTGAAAGTTTATAAGCAGTCATACCAGCGGGAACTGGATTTTTAGTAATCTGAAAAGTAATACTTGCATCAATTCCACCTGCACAACCAACATAAAGTTCACCTTCATCTTCAGAATCCATATTCATTAATATATCTCCTTTCAAAATACCAGGTTGCAAACCAAAAGCACCAGTCATACCAGTTTCTTCATCACAAGTAAACAATCCTTCAACAGGACCATGCTGCATATCTTTAGAAGCCAAAACAGCCATTGCTGCTGCTACTCCCATGCCATTATCAGCACCTAAAGTAGTTCCGCGTGCAGTAACCCAATCGCCATCAATAAATGCATCGATAGGATCTTTTGCAAAGTCGTGATCTGTATCGCTATTCTTTTGTGGAACCATATCAAGGTGGCCTTGCATAACCACTCCTTGTAATCCTTCCAATCCTGCAGTAGCAGGCTTACGAATAATTATATTTCCTATTTCGTCTTTAATTGTTTCAAGTCCTAAGTCTTGACCAAACTTCATCATAAAATCCTGAATTTCATCTTCATGCTTCGAAGGACGAGGCACTTGTGTTAAGTCATAGAAATGTGACCATACTTCTTTGGGCTCTAAATTTTTTATCTCTTTACTCATGTGTTTATATGTTTAAAATGTTAATAGTTTTCAAGGTGACGAAATTACAAAAAAAGCTAAGACTTAGCACAAAAAAAGAGCGACCAATGGCCGCTCTTTATCATAAATATTATTAAAATTTGGAATTCTATTGATCCATATTAGGCAATTCCAAACCGTATC
>JAOZKO010000060.1:0-7928 GCA_029935325.1 Bacteroidales bacterium | reverse complement strand
GCCCCACAAAAAAAGACATGTCCGGAAAACGAACATGCCTTTTTATTAGAGATCAAAAAGATTTGATCCGACTTAGTCTTGCTTCATATTAGGCAATTCCAAACCGTATCCTTTTTTCTTGTCTTCCGCCTTAAGTAGTAAAGCAACAATAATTGCTAAAGCTCCTGTAGCAGCAAATATCTGCATAGGCAAAGTATAATCGTAAGCTGGTATCACAACATTAGCAACTCCAGCAGCTTTTTCAGCTTTGGCAGCTAATACCTCAGGGTTTGAATAATCCAAAGCCCATCCTATTAACAATGGAACTCCCATAAGTCCCCAGTTTTGCACCCAAAAAATAAGAGCAAAAGCTGTACCTAATTGTCTTTCAGGAATAATTTTAGGTACTGATGGCCACATTGCTGAAGGCACTAAAGAGAATGTAACTCCTAAGAATAATATTAATGCAATAGCAACAATATAGTTAGTAACAAAAGGTAGTGCAAATATTGAATGTGCAATTAATAACATAACTGAACCAATCAACATAATAGTAGCACCTTTACCTTTTCTGTCATAAATACTTCCAAAGATAGGAGTTAATAAAATCGTTCCAAAAGGAAGAAGCCCAGGAATTGCACCTGCAAATTCTGGATCTACTCCATATTTATTAATCATCAAATCTGTAGCATAATATAAAAATGGAAATACTCCTGAGTAGAACAATACACAAAGCAAAGCAATTAACCAGAAACCCTTATTTCCCAATATATTAAATATATCACTAACCTTAAATTCATCTTCTTCACTAGCACCATCATCAACTCCTTCTGATGCTTCAAGCTTTTTATCCATAAATGTGTACCAGATAAAGGCTACAAATCCAGCAACTAAAAGTCCTAATCCTAGCATAATAGGTGCAGAAAGAGCAGGCATTGCTGATGTACCAAACCATGCAGTTGCCATTGGGTAAGGCAATGCTAAAGCTAATGCTGTACCCATACGCGCTGTTGCCATTTCTAGTCCCATTGCTAAAGCTAATTCTTTACCTTTAAACCATTTCACAATTATTTTTGAAACCGTAATTCCAGCAATTTCAACTCCAACACCAAAGATAGCAAAACCTGTAGCGCCATATGCAATCTGAGATTTCATTTCTAGGAATGTACCTTCAAAATAGATTTCGCCCATTGGCACTAAGCCTTCGATGGCAGCATATTGTAATACCGTACCAACAATCATTGTAAGTGCAGCACCTAATCCTGTAAATCTAACACCAATCTTATCGAGAATAATTCCTCCAAAAATTAACATTAAGAAGAAAACATTGAACCAACCATAAGCACTATTCCACAAACCGAAATCAGCACTAGTCCATCCAAAAGCTTCTTCTAGAAGTGGTTTTAAAGGAGATATTACATAGTTAATATAATATCCTGTCATCATGGTAAAAGACACTACTGCTAATGCTCCCCACCGTGCTCCTTTTGATTCTCGGAGACTTTGTGTTAAATTTTCCATATATTGCAAATCTAATTTGGATTAAAAAATAGTTTGCGAATTACGACATTTTTTCGCAATAAATCAAAATGAATTTGTCAGAATAAATAAACCACATCTTTTATATCAAAAGAGTGAATCTCTTTATCAATTTCCATTTTCAAAAAACCATAGTCATCAACTCCGCGGATAATACCATTACAAATATTATTATTTACTTTATATTTATGCTCCTGATCAATTTGAAATAAATTGCTAAGGTAGTGGCTTTTAATATTACTGTATTGAAAATCATTAAGATTCTGGAAACTCTTAGCAAATATCATCTTATAATCATCTAATAATGCTTGTAGGTCAAAATCCTTTCCGCAAATAATTGCTAATGAAACTGGATTGGGGATACTCTCACTAAATTTAATCTGATTAACATTTAGTCCAATTCCTATAATGCTGCTTTCAATATAATCTCCATTTACTGCATTTTCAATCAATATCCCCGCAATCTTTTGCTTATTTACGTAAATATCATTGGGCCATTTTATTTTTATATCTTCTTCAGGAATATATTTATTTAGCAATTCCAATAAGCTCAGGGCAACTATCGCTGAAATATAGAATTGATTATAAGCTTTAAGCTCAATGGGAAACATACTAAAGCTAAATAGAAGGTTCTTGGATTCTTCACTTTCCCAATAATTATCACTCTGTCCTTTACCATTTGTTTGGAAATCTGCTCTAACTAATGAGCTTATTTTTTGCTTATCAACACTCATCATTTGCCTGATATACTTATTAGTAGAATCACATTCTACAATAAATTTTTCCCTAAAAAACATTCTATCCATACCCATTGATGGTTGTTAAAAATAGTTAAGCTTAGCACATGCCATTTTTGATGCTTAAAGCAATGCAAAATTAATTAAATTTGCCACTTAATAAATCAACTAAATGACAAAGAAAATTTCTAATTCAGAAGAACTCGTCTTATTAATGGCAGAAGCTGTTAAAGAAAAGAAGGGTGATAATATTAAAATACTAGACCTAAGAGGTTTAGATTATGCCGTTACAGACTTTTTTTTAGTTTGCGAAGCGCAAAGTAGTACTCAAGTTAATGCTATTTTTGAAAGTATTGATGATATGGTGAAGCAAAAATTGGATCAAGACCCTTTCCAAATTGAGGGAAAAGAGGAAGCTTCGTGGATATTAATGGACTATGTAGATGTTGTTGCTCACATATTTAAGCCTGAGGCCAGAGAGTTTTATAGGCTAGAGGCACTATGGGCAGATGCTAAAATTAAAAATATTAATTATTAATTTGTATTTATAATATTAAATGGAGAATCAAAAAGAAAATCAAAATAGAATTCCAAACCCATTAAAGAATCAAGACCCTAAAAAAGGCTTTAATTTCTATTGGATTTATGGAATCATATTCGTAATATTTATTGGCTTACAATTTCTTTACCCTAATGATACCAATAAGGACAATCTTATTCAGAAAGGCCAATTGACTAGCATGCTTGAAAAGGGACATGTAGAAAAAATCATTGTTGTAAATAAGGATGAATATGCAGAAGTATATATTAAAGTTGATAATGCAACCGCTTATCCAAAATTAAAAGCACCAGAAGGTCCATTTAATTTTGGCACTCCGCATTTTGTATATAATGGTGATTTAGAAAAGTTTGGTGAGATGATTCAAGCCATACAAGAGAATAATAGCATTAATCCGGAGGATAGAGTTTATATTGAACGAGAGACACGCGCTGATTATTCCGGACAACTACTAAGTTGGATATTACCTTTGGGAATAATTATTCTTTTCTATATATTTGTTATGCGCCGTATGGGTGGTGGCTCTGGTGGTGGTGGTGGCCAGATTTTTAATATAGGAAAATCAAAAGCCCAGCTATTTGATGGCAAAATGAAGGTAAATGTTACTTTTAATGATGTAGCAGGATTGGATGAAGCCAAAGTAGAGATTATGGAAATTGTAGATTTCCTTAAAAACCCAAGTAAATATACTGAATTAGGAGGAAAGATACCTAAAGGAGCATTGCTCGTAGGACCTCCTGGTACTGGAAAAACCCTTATTGCAAAGGCTGTTGCTGGTGAAGCAAAAGTTCCATTCTTCTCTTTATCAGGTTCTGATTTTGTAGAAATGTTTGTTGGTGTTGGAGCTTCTCGAGTAAGAGACCTTTTTAAAACAGCAAAAGAAAAAGCTCCATGTATTATATTTATTGATGAGATAGATGCTATTGGTAGAGCTAGAGGAAAAAACCAAATGACAGGTGGAAATGATGAAAGAGAAAATACTCTAAATCAGCTTTTGACTGAGATGGATGGTTTTAGTAATAATCAAGGAGTAATAATACTTGCTGCTACAAACCGTGCTGATGTGCTTGATAGAGCATTAATGCGTGCTGGTAGATTTGACAGACAAATACATGTGGAGCTACCAGATTTACCAGAACGAGAAGCTATTTTTAAGGTTCATACTAAAGAATTGAAAACAGAATTAGGAATTGACTTACTCTTATTATCAAAGCAAACTCCAGGTTTCTCGGGTGCTGATATTGCCAATGTATGTAATGAATCGGCTTTGATTGCTGCACGTAAAGGAAATAAGGAAATAACAAAGCAAGATTTCATGGATGCCATCGACCGTATTGTTGGTGGACTGGAGAAGCGATCAAAAATAATCACTCCATTAGAAAAAAGCACTATTGCACATCACGAAGCAGGACATGCTTCAGTTAGTTGGTTATTGGAGCATGCTAATCCATTGGTAAAAGTTACTATTGTACCAAGAGGACGAGCTTTAGGTGCTGCTTGGTATTTGCCGGAGGAAAGACAGATTACAACATTTGATCAAATGTTTGATGAAATGACAGCCACCATGGGAGGTAGAGCTGCTGAAGAACTTGTTTTCGGCAAAGTTTCTACCGGTGCTCTTAATGATTTAGAAAAAGTTACTAAGCAAGCATTTGCAATCATAGTTTATTACGGCCTTGATCCAAAACTTGGGAATATTAGTTATTATGATTCCAGTGGACAGCAGGAGTACTCTTTTCATAAGCCATATTCAGATAAAACCGCTGAGTTAATTGATGAAGAAGTACATAAATTAGCAGAAGAAGCTTATGCTAGAGCTAAGAAAATATTATCAGAGAATATTGATAATTTGAAATTATTAGCGGAGAAACTTCTTGAAGATGAAGTTATTTTTTCAGAAGATGTAGAAGGAATATTTGGGCCTCGCCCATTTGCCAAAGAAGGTGATGATGCAGCAAAAAGCATTAGCAAAAACTATAAAGACAGTCACTCTATCAATCTAAAAGCCAAAGAGCAGAAGAAAATAGATGACGAAGTAAAGGCAAAAGAGAAAGCAAAGAAAGAGAAAGAAGATGCTCTTAACAAAAGTGAGGCTGAAGAAAATACTGATGCAACTGATATTGAAGATAAGACTGAAGAAAGCACTGATAAAATTTAAGCGATGAAGGAAACTACTTCTAGAGAGCAGATTTTAAAACGTATTCGTAATGCAGAAATGCAAAAAGCTGATAATCCGTATGCAGATGTGGATTTAAGTAAGAATATTTATTATGATTTGAAGGAAGATTTAGAAGTAGTTTTTGCTGAAGAGCTTAATCATATTGGAGGCCATTTTGTTTATTGCATGAGCAAAGAAGAGCTTATTGAAAATCTTAAACGACTTATAATAAGCCAAAAGTGGAATACAGTATATACCCATAGCAAGGAAATTGACAATATCCTTAAATCTATGAATGTTGTAAGTTCTAATGATACCGATGACTATAGCAAAATAGAAGTTAGCATTACCGAATGTGAAGCACTAATTGCAAGGCTTGGCAGCATTATGGTTAGTTCAAAGCAGGTTAATGGTAGAAGATTAAATTTCATACCCGATACCCATATAGTTATTGCAAATCGCGAACAAATTGTAGCAACTGTAAAAGATGCAATTGAGCTTATTAATAATAAGTACGAAGATGAATTTCCAAGCATGACTACAATAATTACTGGACCTAGCAGAACTGCTGATATAGAGAAAACATTGGTAATGGGTGCACACGGACCACGGACTTTAATTGTTTTTGTAACTGAGGAGGACTTTTTAAATTAAGATGTGTTTATGAAAGATATTGTCCAAAGAAGTATAACTGGAACAATTTTAGTAACTGCTATTGTAAGTAGTATTTTGTTAGGGAAAAATTTCTTTGCACCTCTTTTTCTTATTATCACAATTATGGGTACATATGAGTTTTATAAAATGTTAGAAGGCTCAAAATATCATCCACAAATTCTATTTGGTACAATTATATCAGGAATTTTATATTCGATATTAGCACTAATTGCAATGGATATATTACAACCAGAATATTTAGCTGTAGTTGTTGTATTATTCTTTATAATACCTATTCGTGAACTATATAAAAAAGATAATAACTCCCCTATTCCTAATATTTCTCAAACTATTTTTGGGATATTATACGTAGGCTTAACCCTTGGTTTATTGAATTTTCTTTTTTATCAAGGCCCTGAAGAAAAAGAATCCTTTCATCTGATATTAGTGTTTTTTGTGGTTCTATGGACTTCCGACAGCTTTGCTTATTTAAGTGGGGTAAAATTTGGAAAACATCGCTTATTTGAGCGTATTTCTCCTAAAAAATCATGGGAAGGATTCTTTGGAGGGTTGATTGCATCCTTGGTTACTGGCTATATATTTTCAATATACTATACTAACAATAGTTTGCTGTTCTGGTTAGGGTATTCACTTATCGTATGTATTGCAGGAGTATATGGTGACTTAGTACAAAGCATGTTTAAACGAAGTTTAAATCTTAAAGATTCAGGAAAAATACTACCAGGCCATGGAGGTATTTTAGACCGATTTGATGGAGTTTTTGTTGCCGCTCCAGTAGCTATTGCATATGTAATGCTTATTTCATAACTTTGCACTTTAAAATTAATAGTATTATGAGATTACATAAAGAGGGAAATGGAGTAATCTTAGTGTTTTTTATTATTCTAACTATCTTAGTTAGTCTATTTCATTATTTCATTCCATTTCAAGACTTTGGACAAATTGTCCTAATAATATTAGATTCATCTGCACTAATTTTGTGGGGGATGGTTATCTATTTCTTCCGTTATCCTGTGTTTGATGTTGTCAAGAATGACAAGCATATATTATCGCCTGCTGATGGTACTGTTGTGGTAGTAGAAAAGACAATGGAAACAGAGTATTTTAACGAGAAAAGAATTCAGGTTTCTATATTTATGTCCCCTTTAAATACTCATATGAATCGTTATCCTATATCAGGAAAACTATCCTATCATAAATATCACAAAGGTAAATTTCTTGTTGCTTGGAATCCCAAATCTTCAACTGACAATGAGCGTAATACTTTAGTATTTGAAAATGACAAAACGAATTTGCTAGTTCGTCAGATTGCTGGTGCTGTAGCACGTAGAATTAGATGGTACGGTAAAGATAATGAAATAGTAGAACAAGGTGAGCAATTGGGTTTCATTAAGTTTGGATCACGATTAGACTTATTACTTCCTTTGGATGCAAAAGTAAATATACAGTTGGATGAAGTAGTATATGCTGGAAAGACTGTAATTGCAACAATTGACTAACTGTTAAAGTTAAGGTCTTACAACGAATTTAGTGGAAAATATAAGCTAAACTTTTCTCTTTTTAAGAACTCCCTTAATAGAATCTTCACTAATACCTTTTGACATTACCATCAATGAAACAACTGAAACATAATGACCTAAATCATTCGCTGTTAAATAATTTGGCTCAATACTAATTTTAAAAACAATAAAAAATACCGAAGAAAAAGATATTAAAATACCATAAGCTATTGTATTAGACATGGATTTCAAATAGAATAGATTCCCTAAAATAACAAAGCCTACTAAGCTAATTATCATTTCAACTATCATAAACCCAAAGTTTACATTATAAATTGAAAGGGAAAGAAATAACATAGCCTTCATTACAAACAACCATTTAAGAGCTTTGTTGTCAATAGCCTTATAACCAGCAAATTGAGCAAAAACAATAGAAACAGCTAAAAAACTCCATGATAAAAATCGAAACTGCTCACCAATCATATCCAAACCATGATATAATCCACCAACTATAGCAGAAAAACCCATGAAAAGGAAAAAGTAGCTCCAATATTTACTTAATACCCTATGTCGAGAATAAAAATAAAAAGCAAATATGCCTAAAACTAAGTCACTTAACATAATAATATCATTTACACTTATGGTGTTTTAAATTAATTTGCAAAGATAATAAACATTAGCAATTATGCTTTTTTTATTTTTTGCAGATTGGGTGAGTGTAATAATAAATTTTTTGCAAAAAAAATAGCTTTATCTTTGTGCTAACCTATTAAACCTATTAA
>JAOZKO010000059.1 GCA_029935325.1 Bacteroidales bacterium | reverse complement strand
AATACCGCCAAAACTGATGGTTTATCTCAATTTGCAGCCCAGAGCTAAAGCACTGGACTACTGAATGTCAATTATTTAACCCGACTAAGTAGTAACTCTCCATAAAACTAGTTTTTACGGAATAAGTAATGATTTATCATACTAGAGCCGTATTTTTACACTAAAATAGAAAATCCATATAATATAATAAGCTTACTTTTGTACATCATAATTTTGTTATTCATTTAACACATAAATATTTATTTATTAAAGAAATATCTAATTTTATGCAAAACAATCAAGAGAATAAATCTCTTTTTGGAGAATTTCCTAGCATAAGCACAGAGCAATGGGAAGAGAAACTGAAATCAGATTTAAAAACAGACAATCCTGACGCAAAGCTATTATGGAAGATCGCTGAAGGGATTAATATAAAGGGAATCTATCGAGATGATGATTTGGAGGAGTGCAAACCATTTCAATCCATGCCCGGTTCTTACCCATATTTGCGAGGTACAAAAACCAATAATAATTGGGAAATAAATAGAATTATTGAAACTTCAGAACCCACTGAAGCCAATAAATTAGCATTATATGCCATTAAACGTGGTGCTAACTCAATTGAGTTTAATTGTTCTCAAATACGCAAAGCTGATAGTTTGGCTTGCCTATTAAAGGATATTGACCTTGAGAGTATTTCAATCCGTTTTGATAAGCCTATGAGCTTTAAGATTATCCTCAAGCATTTTATCACTTTTGTGGAGGAATCTAAATTTGATAAGTCTAAAATAAAAGGTTCATTTAATTGGGATGCAATGGCTTACCGATTGATAAGTGGACAATATTATCAAACATTGGATAATAATATTGATGAACTAGTTTCTTTGATAAATGAATCGGAAATTCATTTTCCAAATTTCAAAGTCCTAAGTATAAATGCTCAGCATTTTCATAATGGAGGATCAACTGTAGTTCAGGAACTAGCATTTGCACTTTCTGCAGCTGTAGAATATACTCATCGCTTATTGGAAAAAGGAATACGTCTTGATATTATTATCAAGCATATTCAGTTTAGGATGGCAATAGGCTCAGCATATTTTATGGAAATTGCAAAGTTTAGAGCTCTGCGCTTTTTATGGGCAAAAATAATTACAGCATACAATCCTGAGCTAAAAGAAAATGCCAAAGCATATATCCATGCTCAAAGTAGTATATGGAATAAATCTCTTTTTGATCCCTATGTGAATATGCTTAGAACTACTACTGAGGCTATGTCAGCCTCAATTGCAGGAGTAGATGTAATTAGCGTATTGCCTTTCGATAAAACCTATCATAAGGAAAATGAATTTGGATCAAGAATATCTCAAAATCAGCAAATTTTGATTAAAGAAGAAGCACATTTCGATAAAGTTGTTGATGCTGCTGGAGGTTCATATTATATTGAAAATATGAGCAAATCAATAATTGAAAGCTCTTGGGAACTATTCAATGAAATAGAAGATAAAGGTGGTTATGCCGTGGCTATGGAGTCTGATTTTATAAAAGATGAAATTACAAAATCAGCAGTTAAAAAGGAATATAATGTTGCAACTCGTAAGCTAAGTATTCTTGGTACTAATCAGTTTCCAAACCAGTTGGAGTTTATGCTCGATGAAGTAGAATTGGAAACTAAAGGCAAGCCTGTTGGACTATATCTACATCGAGCGGCACAAGAATTTGAGGATTTGCGCCTTCAGGTCGAAAAAAGCAATAAGCGACCAAAATTACAAATATTATCTTTTGGCGACCTTACAATGCGAAAAGCTCGAGCTGGTTTTATTGCTAACTTTTTTGCTTGTGCTGGATACGAAATAATAGAAAATGACAATTGTAAATCAGCAAGCGAAGGACTAGAAGAAGCAAGAAATAATCAGGCAGATATTACCGTATTTTGCAGCTCTGATGGTGAATATCTGGATTTTGCAAATGACTTTAATAAAGAGATTCAAGCTACAGATTTTAAAATAATAGTATTAGTAGCTGGCAATCCTAAAGAAGATATTGACAACCTAAAGGAAGCAGGCGTTGAAGAATTCATTCATGTGAGAACAAATGTTTTAGAAAGTTTAAAAGGCTTTAATAGTAGAATCATCAAATAATTACAATATTTTTAAAAAGATTATTATGCGACCTAATTTTAGGAATATAGATATAAAAGAGTCCAACGCTTCTAATACAGAAGTTGAGGATCAAAGCGTTTGGAAAACCGCTGAACATATTGATGTAAAGCAGATTTATACAGCTGAAGATTTAGAGAAAATGGAGCATTTGCAATATGCAGCTGGTCTTGTGCCTTTTCTTCGTGGACCATATTCATCAATGTATGTTACTCGCCCATGGACCATTCGACAATATGCAGGATTTTCAACAGCAGAGGAATCTAATGCTTTTTATCGCAGAAACTTAGCTGCAGGGCAGAAGGGATTATCAGTAGCCTTTGATTTGGCAACACATCGAGGTTATGATAGTGATCACCCTAGGGTGACAGGTGATGTGGGAAAAGCAGGTGTTGCTATTGATTCAATATTGGATATGAAGGTTCTTTTTGACCAAATTCCTCTTGATAAAATGTCAGTATCAATGACCATGAATGGTGCAGTATTACCAATTATGGCTTTCTATATTGTTGCTGCAGAAGAGCAAGGAGTGCCAATGGAAAAGCTCAGTGGTACTATCCAAAACGATATTCTAAAGGAGTTTATGGTAAGGAATACATATATTTACCCACCACAAGCTTCCATGCGTATTATTGCCGACATTTTTGAATTCACCTCTCAGAAAATGCCAAAATTCAATTCCATAAGTATTAGTGGTTATCATATGCAAGAGGCTGGAGCTACTAACGATATTGAGTTGGCATATACCTTAGCTGATGGTTTGGAGTATCTGCGAGCAGGAATAAATGCGGGTATGGATATCGATACTTTTGCTCCTCGTTTATCCTTCTTTTGGGGATCAGGAATGAATCATTTTATGGAGATTGCAAAAATGCGTGCCGGAAGGATGCTATGGGCAAAAATTGTTAAGCAATTCAATCCTAAGAACCCTAAATCAATGGCATTGCGTACTCATACGCAAACCTCAGGATGGAGCTTAACGGAGCAAGACCCATTTAATAATGTTGCTCGTACTTGCATTGAGGCAATGGGAGCAGCACTTGGTCATACACAATCGTTACATACCAATGCTTTGGATGAGGCAATAGCTCTTCCTACAGATTTCTCGGCACGAATTGCTCGAAATACTCAAATATATATTCAGCAAGAAACCCAAATAACTCGTGCAGTTGATCCTTGGGCAGGTTCGTATTATGTGGAAAGCCTAACAAATGAAATAGCGAATAAAGCTTGGACTCTTATTGAAGAGGTTGAAAAGTTGGGAGGAATGGCAAAGGCTATTGAAACAGGAATTCCAAAAATGCGAATAGAAGAGGCTGCTGCAAGAAAGCAAGCCAGAATTGATACTAGTAAAGAAACCATCTTAGGAGTTAATAAATATCGATTGAAAAAAGAAGACCCAATTGATACTCTAGAGGTTGATAATACCACGGTGAGGGATTCACAGATAAAAAGATTAAATTTGCTGCGCGAAGATAGAAATCAAGCAGAAGTAGAAGAAGCATTAGAAATGCTGAGCAATTCAATGAATAGTGGCGAAGGAAATCTACTAGCATTGGCAGTTGATGCAGCACGAAAAAGAGCCTCATTAGGTGAAATTTCAGATGCTATTGAGAAAATATCAGGAAGGTATAAAGCAGTGATAAAAAGTATATCAGGAGTGTATTCATCAGAAACAGGTAATGATGAGCACTATAAAAAAGCGGTAAAAATGGCCGATGAATTTGCAGAAATGGAAGGACGTCGCCCAAGGATAATGATTGCCAAAATGGGACAAGATGGCCACGATAGAGGAGCTAAAGTTGTCGCTACTGGCTATGCTGATATTGGATTTGATGTGGATATTGGACCACTATTTCAAACTCCTGAAGAATCAGCACGTCAGGCAATTGAAAATGATGTGCATATATTAGGAGTAAGCTCCTTGGCTGCTGGTCATAAAACATTGGTTCCGCAGGTTATTGAAGAACTCAAAAAGCAAGGTAGAGAGGATATAATGGTAATAGTAGGTGGTGTAATCCCTCCTCAGGATTATCAATATCTTTATGATTCGGGTGCTGCAGCTATATTTGGTCCCGGAACTATTATTGCTGAAGCGGCTATTAATATTCTAGAAATATTGATTAAAATCCGTAAACAGTAAATATTAGGTGATGTAGTTTTAATAGTAATTCTACAGCTAGTTGAGGAGCTTTGTGCAATAACTAAACATATAAGGTTATACAAAGCTTCTCAAAAGGATACATTAAAAAATACAAAATTATTTTTTCCTTTACTCTCTGTATATTACCACTTTATCCCTTTAAAGTAGTTGCAAAAGAATATTTCAAATTAATTTTCGTTTTAGAATAGATTTTTATGGAATGCTTTTTGTTTATCAAGTATTCTAATCACAAAATTATTCATCATGATAAAGAGTATTCTAGTTTTTTTTGTATCGATTCTTATTAGCTTTTCATCTTCGGCATTGTACCAACAAGCATATAAGCAAGGGGAAGAACTTACTTTCAAATTGTATTATAATTCTGCTGTTACAGGTAATGTTACTGCCGGAAAAGTAGTTAGCAAGATTGATGAGAAACAGACAAATCTATATGGCCAGAAATTGCAACGCATTGTTCTTAAGGGAGAAACCAAAGGTGCATTTCGTTGGTTTTTTAAAGTTGACGACCATTACGAAACATATATAAATGCAGAGAATCAACTGCCTTCCTATTTTAAAAAGAGAATTAGCGAAGGAGGATATGAAGCTAGTCGTGATGTTAGATTTGAACAAGACTCAGGAAAGATAGAAAGTTTAAATAATAGAAATCAAGACCTTAGAAAATATAGAACAGAATTTAAGGTGCAGGATTTACTGTCTTCATTATACTATATTCGAAATTTCAATTTTGATAGCATTCAGCTTAATCAAAAATTTGAGATCAATTTATTTATGGATGATTCAGTATATCATATACAGTTTGAGTTTATGGGTTATGATATTGTAAAGACTTCGCTGGGTTCAATTAAATGCATGAAATTTTCGCCATATGTATTAACCGGAGGAGTGTTTGCTGACGAAACTCCGATGACAATTTATGTTTCGGATGATAAAAACCATCTGCCAATATACGCTGTAAGTGAGCTAATGGTGGGTCGTGCAACTATGGAATTGGTAGAGCATAAAGGATTGAAGTATCCATTTGTGACTATTTAAATAGTGTCAGCAAAAAAAGCTCTACAAAGCCTCAGTTAAAGGCAAAGCGATATAGAAAGTACTGCCAGAACCTTCTTCACTTTCAAGCCAGATTCTACCTTTATTGTCTTTCACAAAAGAGGCAACTATTTGTAATCCGATTCCAAAACCATTTTCCTGATTAGTTCCTTGGCTTGGTATTACTTTCAGTTCACCAAAAATTGTAGATTGCTTATCAGGGTTTATTCCTACTCCATTATCTTTCACGGAAATTATCAGCTCTCTATCAGTTACTTCAGTGCTCAATTCAATATTCCCATTAGAATTAGTAAATTTAATGGCATTATTAATTAGGTTTCGGAAAATAGCATGAAACATATGTTCGTCAGCGAGCACCCAATAGTTGGAAGAAGAATTATTCTTAATTTCAATATTCTTCTGCATTGCCATTTTACAAAAAATCTTAATATCTATATCTAATGCCTGCTTTACATTTAGTTTGATGGGATCCACAATTATTACTCCTCTTTGATGATTAGCCCATTGCAGTAAGTTTTCGAGTAATGTATATGTTTCACCTGCCGATTGCTTAAGCAATTCCATAAGCCTATCACGAGTATCATCATCCACATCATCTTCTAATATCATACTTATCATTGGCTCAAAGTTACCAAGAGGCCCACGCAAATCATGCGATATAATTGAGTATATCAAATCTTGACTTGCCAGTGTCTCCTCAAGTTCTTTACTTTTCTTACTAAGTTTTTTTCGAGCATATATACTAAGGAAAACTATGGCCAACAGAAGAATTACAATAACACTTTCTCCCCAAATAATAATTGCATTAATCTTCCCTTCTTTTTTTCTGAGATTTTCTTCGTTCTCCCTTTCTTCCATCTGAAATTTTATTTCACTTTCATAGGCATCGTTCTTAAATTTACTAAATTCATGACTAACAATAGACTCCAAATAAAAAGACTGCTTTTTATATTTTTTTGTCTGCTTGTATAAATCAGCTAGTTTATGTTTTGCTTTAATCGCAAAATGCATATTATTCATTGATTCACTAATACTATCACTTAATGAATAATACTTAATTGCTGCTGTAGTATCGCTATTGCTTATGGATATTGTTGCCATACTATAATAAGTTCCTGCAATTCCTGAAAAGTAATTTGATTTTTTAGCTAGATCTATAGATTTATTAAAATAAACCATTGCTTTGGTAGAGTTTTTATTTTTCAAAAATTCATACTTTCCTGTTAATATATAAGATGTTATTAAGTGCTGATAATCATTATTTATACTGTCAGTAGTAATGGATTTGGTAAGATAGTATGATGCTGAATCAGTAACATCTATGTTCATATACGCATAAGCCAAATATATATAGGAACCTGAGATAGTGTTTTTATTATTGCTAAGCTTACGATATTTTAGTCCTTTTCTAAAATGTTTTATAGCATCATTCATTTCATCTAATTGTTGATGAATTAAACCATAATTATTCTCTATAATAGCTAATCCAGTATATCGATGTCCATTGTCATTCACTTTTTTTGAAAAAACATTTTCGGCCTTCGTAAAATAAGAATATGCGATATCATTTAGCTCTTGGTAATAATAGATATTGCCAATATCGATTAAACCATAGGCATAGCCTGGCCAGTCTTCTTCTTCTTTAAAAATATTTGTGGATTTCAAATAGTAATCAACGGCCTTATTTATAAATTGATTATCAAAATATATTGATCCTAAATTCTGATTATTAATTGAATAAGCCTTGTTGCAATTTATTTTTTCAGATTCAATAATGTTCTTTTCAAACATTTCAATAGCCGCTTTTACTTCCTTTTTAGAATACTCAGAAATTAAAAATGGTGATCTTATTAAATATGTTTCATCATAGCCATATTTATTTTTGTAATCTTGTAAATAGTCCCATACGGAGTCAAATAATAATTGATAATGTTCATCCGTTACTAAGCTTTTATCATACTCAATTAGCGTATTTACAGTTTTTTCAAGATTGATTTTATTGACGGGAAGAACAACTACTTGAGACTTAGCTGGCTGTAGATTGGTAATCAATAATATGACTAAGAGTAACTTTAATAATAGTTTCATTTGGCATGAATATGTTTAGAAAGCAAATATACAATTTTTTTAGGAGATTTTAGCAGGATATTATTGTAGCCCCAAAAACATGCCTTTATTAATTAAGCGGATATGCAGCCATTTGGGTTCCATTTGTTTTGGTTAATGATTTGGGGCTTAATTTATCTATATTATTTAGGTTTTCTCACAAATATTCGAATGATGTAATACCTTATTATTGATTTAGACTTATCGATAAAATTACCAGTCTTTCGTATTTTCAATTTATACTTTTTTGTTTTAACTCTATATTCGCATTCAATTCCTTCACTTGTTCCTACAGTCAAAAATTGGCAGTTATCTTTTTCAGTATATAGAAATCTACTTCTACCCGAAGCAGTAATACCAATTTGATATCAAAAAGGGCCGAGTCGATAACAAAGCATCCAAATACCATTTTATTACTTAGTGTCAGCAAAAAAACACACTATTTTATAGTGCTTAGGCCTTCATAGAAAACAATTAATTTTTATTAGCTTTCTTTAGTCTCTTTTCTGCTCTTTTTTCTTTTGGAGTTTTAGCAGCTTCTTTTTTTACGTTTTTCTTTGCGTCTTTACCTTTTCCCATGATATTATCTTTTAAATGTTTGTTTTAAGTTTGCCTATATTAGCAAACTGATATTATTTGAGCACAAATATACTAAAATATTTAGCTTGCTTGGTTTTTAATCTTTAGAATTACAGAGCCCCATAATTATTTGATTTACATCGCAGGTACTGGTAAAATGCTAATCTTCTATAATCTTTAAGCGCAGCAAAAAGAAAAATAAATAGTTCAGAAAATAAAGTATGCGGCTGCCCTGTTTAGTCTTAAAATTTAGGATTTTTCTGACAAAATAATCATTATCTTTGGCTCTGCAATTATTTTAATAAAACCTAATCAATTATGAAAACACTATTATTAGCATTATTTTTCTCTCTATTTTCGTTGAATTTATATTCTCAATCAAGCTTTCCTGCAATGGCAGATAGTGCCAAATGGAGTGTTTTAAAAAATCAATTATGGAATCAACATATTCAAACAACTGACATATACTCCTACGAAAAAGATACTCTTTTTGCTAGCAATCACTATACTAAAGTACAACATATTAAACGCTATTTGAGTCAATATGCTGATACTAATTATTTTTTTATTAGAGTTGATGGCAATAGAGTTTTTGGTCGTTTCAATAGTAATGCAAACACTGTTGAAGAACTGCTTTACGACTTTTCATTAAACCAAGGTGATACTATAATGGCAGCTTATCACGACGACCCATATATCACATCTCAATTAAGAATGTATATTGTTGACTCAGTATATTATACAAATATCAATGGTAACGAATATAAGCAATTGGATTTAACAGTTTATCTTGTATCCGCGTGGACAGAAAAAGTTAGATGGACTCAATATATTGGTAGTTTTGACAATCCATTTTATCATTATGAGCGAGTTAGTAATGGGTCTGAAACAGCATATCAGCTACTGTGTTTAGATTCCATGAATACAAATATATTTATGAGTTATTATAATAGCTGTTATATTGATAATGTTGGAATCAATGAGCAATCAATTGATGGTAATGCTATAAAATGTTACCCTAAACCTGCAAGTGATTTTATCAATTTCGAGTTTCCTTCTCCTGATAAAGCTATAGAGCTTATTATTTACGACCCAATATCCAAATTGAATAATCGTATACAAATCCCTAGCAGATCCAACAAATTAAAGTTAAATATTAACAAATTCAACAGTGGCACGTACTATTATCAATTTATAACAAATAGTAATGCAATACTATATTCAGGAAAATTTATAGTAATTTAATATGAGCCCAATAAAATATATACTATTGATTTTATCACTTTTATGGATGCAAGATATAATATCACAGTCATTGGAAAAAACAAATATTTACCTTATCCCCGGACAAGGTGCTGATGAGCGGTTATATAAAAATCTGAAATTAGATACTGCAATATTTGAAGTTCATAATATCAAATATGTAATCCCTGAAAAAGGTGAGGATATGAAATCCTATGCTTTGCGGCTGTCAACACAAATAGACACAACTAAGGAATTTTATTTAATTGGTGTTTCATTGGGAGGAATGATTGCAACAGAAATTAATGAAATATTGAATCCCAAGAAAGTAATTATTATTTCTAGTGCAAAATGCAGGAATGAATTACCATCGCAATATAGGTTTCAAGCTAAAATACCCATTTATAAACTTATACCAAAATGGATGATCAAGCAATCCACATTTGTTGCTCAGCCTTTGTTTGAGCCCGATCGTAATAAAGAAAAGGAAACATGTATTGCAATGCTAAAGGCTAAAGACCCTGTTTTTCTGAAAAGAACAATTAGCATGATAATCAATTGGAACAGAATAAGTTTCGACTCAAATATTATACATATTCATGGGGATAATGATAATACAATTCCTATCAAAAATGTGAATTATAATTATCTTATTAAGGACGGCTCTCATATGATGATTTTGACTCGAACATCGGAGATACAGAGTTTGATATTGGAGGTTATTAAAATAGATAATCCGAGTTAATAGCAAGATCAAAAAAATAATACTCCGTTAATGTTTTATATAAATCACACAGTCAGGCGATTACAGCTTTATGCAATAATGTATAATATTCACAAAATCAACACTTTGCGTCTTGACGTCTTTGCGAGAAACAAAAACTCAACGAACTATTGAAAAAACAAAAAAGCAGCACCCAAATAAATGAATGCTGCTAATTACTTTTTCAAAATGCTCTAAACATTAGGCTTATCTCATTCCGCCATTCTCAAGATTAAAGCGTTTATAATATATTTGGAATATTTCCTCAGCTTGAGTTGATATATTTTCTATCTGATAAGTTTTGCTTATTCGACTAACTTCCTGAACAACAAATAATGCATTTCTCTTTTCGTTAATATATGATTTTGAGTCAGCACTATTAAAGTAGAAGTCTAGATTATGCGCATAAATCTCTATCATTCGTTGAGCTATTGCACTAGCTTTGTTAGTCTCTCCTACTTTAAAATAACTTTCAGCAATAGGAATCATAAAGTAATCATACGGAACTGTAACCTCAGGAAGAGTTTCCATGCACTTATCAAGTACAGCAATAGCTTTATCATTCTTTCCTTCATCTACAAGTTGATCTGCTAAGCGAGCAAAATTACTTCTATAATTTCTGATAGATCGCATATGATGCTCGTCAAAATATAAACTAGGATCATTAATACCATCATATTTAAAGGTCTCCATCAATCGCTCATATAGAATATCAGAATTGATTCTACCATAGGTTCCTTTATTGAAATCTCCACTTGATTTGATTGGAACCAATCGATAAGCCATTCCATCTAATTGAAAATATTCCATTAGGTGTAAATATGCGTCTGAACCAGTAGTGATAGCAAAATAAACTGGGCGATCCCAATCAAATGTTGCTAGCATTTCCATCATCATTAGATTATTCTTCTGAACCAATGTCTCATTAATTTTCCATTTTACTTTATCAACAATTAAATCCCTATCCTTTTCAGCAACAGTGCCATTAGCAATTACTTTATCGGCATCAACTTTAAGGAATACCCTTTTTGTTGGAAAATAGTTCATACTACTACCATCACGCAATGGATACTTTGTTTTAGTATTTTCGCTAAAGAAGAACTTCATAATATCCTTTATATTATAGAACTCGCCTTTCTTAGCAACATTTGGATTATCAATAAAATAGGCAACATCATTTGTTCCTTGAATATATTGGTCACGTTCAATACTCAATGGAATTGGTTCTGCCTCATATGATTTTCTGATCATTTGGTCCACATACCAATCAGTATTAAACAGACTTAAATTTACAATTTTAATATCAGTACGGATTCCTTCCACTTCCTGAGCATACCATAATGGGAAAGTATCATTATCACCATTGGTAAATAGTATAGCATTAGGAGCACAGGAATTAAGATAATTCTTTGCAATATTTAAAGTATTATATCGCCCTGAACGATCATGATCATCCCAGTTTTGTTGTGCTAATACTCCAGGGACAAGCAGTAGAGTAATTGATGTTACGGCAATTGCTGTAACTTTAGGGTCAATTATTTTCTTTAACCATTCGTAAAGCCCTAGTACTCCTAGCCCTATCCAAATTGCAAAGGCGTAGAAAGAGGCAACATAAGCATAATCTCGCTCACGAGGCTGATATGGGTATTGATTTAGATAAACCACAATGGCTAATCCTGTCATAATAAATAGTGATATTACAATTACCCCATCCTTATAATTCCTTATCAGCTGGAAATAAATTCCCACAAGCCCTAATAATAGCGGAAGGAAGAAATATGTATTATTTGCTTTGTTAGTTTGTAAATCTATTGGTAACATTGATTGGTCTCCAAGACGAGCATCGTCAATAAATGATATTCCTGAAATCCAATTACCATGAGTTTTCTCCCCATGTCCTTGAATATCATTCTGGCGACCAGAGAAATTCCACATAAAATAACGCATATACATATGCCCAATCTGATAACTAAAGAAGAAATGCAAATTATCAGCAAAAGAAGGTACTTCAATCAATTTATCTTTATGCCTAATCTTCTTAGGGTTTCTCATATACTCCTTATAAACATTCTTATGCTGTGACCGCTGACT
>JAOZKO010000284.1 GCA_029935325.1 Bacteroidales bacterium | reverse complement strand
TTTGCGAAGCCTGGTAAGCCATAAAAATAGTGCTTAACCCCAAGGTTACCAAAACCAAGATACGTTGACGTAATATTAATCTAACAATATATTTCCACATATAGTTTATTTTGAGGGGCAAAGGTAAATGTTTTAAGCGTGGATTTGAAATGTTTTTAATAATTTATATACTATTAACAAAAGCAAAAACATGTATCTAAATGTCATATATTCAACTGTATATAAGGTGCATATGTTTAATGTTTTATCAATTTAATCAAATTAACATTATTTTTACAAACATTAAGCTTATGTTTGCACTCGGGTTATATATAAATTATTAGGACAACACCCTTTTAGAAATTATTATTACATAATATAACAATATTGTGTTAATGTATTGTAAACTAAATTATTCGATATGTCATTAAGGAAAAAAACTAGCGACCTACGAAAGCGAATGAGTGAGGCCGTAAAAGGCGGTGGCGATAAAGCCATAGAAAAACAAGTTTCAATGGGTAAAATGACCGCTCGTGAGCGAATCATTGAACTACTTGATGATAAATCCTTTTTTGAGTATGATCTTTTTGTAGAGCATGCCGCCAAGGATTTTGATATGGATAAGAAAAAATTAGCTGGTGATGGTGTAATCATTGGCACAGGAAATATCAATGGGCATCCAGTATGTATTTATGCGCAAGACTTTACCGTTGCTGGTGGGTCGTTGGGATATATGCATGCACGCAAGATTACTAAGATAATGGATCATGCTATGCAATTGAAGGTTCCAATTATTGGAATTAATGATTCAGGAGGAGCACGTATTCAGGAAGGCGTAAACTCATTAGCGGGATATGGTGAGATTTTCTATAGAAATACTATGGCATCAGGAGTGATTCCTCAGATTTCTGTGATTCTTGGCCCTTGTGCTGGTGGAGCAGTTTATTCTCCTGCTCTTACAGATTATGTTTTTATGGTAGATAAAATTTCAAAGATGTTTATCACCGGCCCTGAGGTTATTAAATCTGTTTTGGGAGAAGAAATATCAATGGAAGCTTTAGGTGGTGCAAAAGTACATGCCGAAACTACCGGTAATGCACACTTTTATGCCGAAAGTGAAAAAGAGTGCTTTAATCAAATTAAAGAATTATTTACTTATATTCCTTGGAATAATAAGAAAATAGCAGATTCTTTTACAGCTAAGCCACCAAAAACTAGAAGCTATAAAGTTAATAAAATCTTCCCTGCTGACCCTACTGAACCTTATGATGTTAGAGATATTATTAGATCAATTTCTGATGATTCAGGATTTTTTGAAGTGCAGGAATTGTGGGCGGCAAATATTGTAATTGGTTTTGCTCGTTTTAATGGTAATACCGTTGGAATAGTTGCAAACCAGCCACTAATACTAGCAGGTGTACTAGATGTTGATTCATCAGATAAGGCTGCTCGTTTTATTCGCTATTGCGATGCTTTTAATATTCCATTGCTAACAATGGTTGATTTGCCAGGTTATTTACCAGGAGTTGATCAAGAGCATGCTGGTGTAATTCGACATGGTGCAAAACTACTATATGCTTATTCTGAGGCTTCTGTTCCAAAAATCACTCTAATAATGCGTAAGGCTTATGGCGGAGGTTATATTGCAATGTGTTCTCGCCATTTAAAGGCAGACTTTGTTTTTGCTTGGCCAACAGCTGAAATTGCAGTTATGGGCCCAACAGGTGCAGCAAATATTATCTTTAGAAAGGAAATTGCTCAGGCTGATGACCCAGAAGCTGTACGTGCACAAAAGGTTGAAGAATATAAGCAACGTTTTGCTAATCCATATGTTGCCGCTGCTTATGGTTATATTGATTCAGTAATAGAACTTAACGAAACACGTAAGTTTATTCTTCATGCATTAGATGTTTCGCAGAGTAAAGAAGTAATTATGCCAGAAAAAAAGCATGGCGTACCACCATTTTAATCAATATTAAATTATGGAAGAAGATAATAAATCTGAAATAGTGGAGATGAGAGTAGGTGATACAATCTACAAAACTCAACTCAATGATATGTATAAGAATAGGAAGCCCTATAGGCCTCCCAATTCTCGTGAGCTTTTTTCGTTTATTCCAGGAACAATTTCTGAAGTAAATGTAAGAAAAGGCAGTAAAGTTAAAGAAGGAGAAGTGCTTGCGCTTTTAGAGGCTATGAAAATGAAGAATCAGGTTCTAGCTCCTTTTGATGGAAAAGTGAAAGCTGTATATGTAAAATCAGGACAAATTGTACCTAAGAATTTTCTAATGATAGAGCTAGAAAGATAAAGTTTCCTATTTAACCACATTTCAAAGGCATGGATTTTTTTTAAAAATTCATGCCTTTGTTTTTTTTATATTTGCCAAGTCTCAGAAAATAACTAAATAGTGAGTTTTCTTGCCGACACTAATTATTATTTTAGTAAAATCAACTTATGAAAATATCACGAGAAAAATTTCTAGCTATTAGCATTATTTTCCTTTCAATAATTACGGGTAATTTAGTTGCTCAAGATTCAAGTTCAACAGAATATCAACAAATACGGTTCTTTAAACTAAATCAGTCCAACGATTTATACACCTACTTATATCAATCAGATAAGTATTTTACTGATGGAGTAAATTTTGAATTAGCTCACCCTGTTTTTAATAATAAAGTTTCAGATTATTTTTTGCTAGGATTTAAAGAAACTCCATATAGGGATTTCAGCTTAAGCTTTAATCAAGATATGTACACTCCTGAAAACACACAAGCAACAGAGGTTGATTCAACAGATAGGCCATATGCTGGTCAATTGTATGCCACATATGCAAAATATACTAATCAGTTTTTTAAAGGTAGAAAGATAACATCAAGATTATTTTTTGGCATTCAAGGACCATGGGCGCTTGGGAAGCAAGCTCAGAATGGCGTACATAGCGCAATAAATAATGAGCCTGTAAAAGGTTGGGATAATCAACTAAGTAATGGGTTGATTTTTGACTATGAGCTAAATTATATGCAGCTAATTCCAGTTTCGAGTCCAATTACAGAGTTGCATTACTTTGGTATTGCTCATATTGGTACTCTTAATAATTTTATTGAAGCTGGTATTAGATTCAAAATAGGTCGTTTTACCGATAGCTATATGAATTTTTATGGGATTGCAAACCCACGAATGAATTATAATTTTAAGGCAGATGATATTGCCAAAATGAGTCCCTCACGTCGCAAAACTATACCCAAAAGAATAAGAGCCTTGAGCTTGGAAGATCAAGCAAAGTATATAAACAAAAAGCTTAATCGTAAGTTCCAATTGTATTTTTTTACCGAAGCTACAGCTTCTTATTTTATTTATGATGGATCAGTACAGGGTAGCTTAATTCAGTTTTCACCAAATACTTATGAGCTATCATATAGCGATTATGAGCACTCCGAAATATTAGGAAGATATGGTGTAGTAATTCAATACTCGCATTTTTATTTGGAATATGCACGCTATCTTCAAAATGATATTTATAAAGAAGTAGGAGTGTTTGGTTATGGAAAAATGATTCTTAGTTGGGTGTTTTAATGTTTCGTTGGGAAGTCATTTTATCAAAGCCACAAAGGTTTATAATAACATATTATTTGATATTCCATTTTGTTCCAACGAATTCCTTACTTTAGCCTTTCAATTTTGAATTAGAGGCTTTGAATATTAAATATATATTTCTGCTTGCAATTGCATCATTTGTTTTGAGTTCTGTTTCAGCTCAATCAACAAATGCTTTGCGCTATAAAAAAATTGAAAACATACAGGACACCATATTACTAGATAGTTTAATTATTATTCCATCATCTCTTATTATAAAAACAAATGATGGTAATATTGTTT
>JAOZKO010000283.1 GCA_029935325.1 Bacteroidales bacterium | reverse complement strand
GGTGACCGATGTCAAAACCGGAGGGTGGATCGATGCGAGAACAGCTAGGTGGAGAAATAGCAATTTCGTAAAACTGAAGAATCCATTTTTGCGCAAAATGCTTGCCCCACGAATTAGCGTTACTGCTGCTGCCCAAGTCGGAAATTCAACAATTAACGAATTACTACAAGCTCTAGAAAATATAGGTTTTGAAGTAAAATTTGAGGAGCCAACTACGACTGACAATAACGAAAATGAAACAGAGATAGTAAAACCTAAAAATATGAGAAAAGATAAGATTATAGATTTAGACGTTCGTCCTATATTGGAGTCAGGAGTGGATCCTTTTAATGTAATTATGGATGCTTTGAAAACGTTGAATAATGGCGAAACTCTTAAAGTAATAAACACATTTGAGCCTATCCCACTTTTGAATATACTAAAGGGAAAAGGCTATGAGTATGAGTCGGAACGACCAGAGGATGGTGTTGTACATACATTCCTATATAAAGCATTTGATGAGGTTGTTGAGGAAAGCAAGGAACTAAATGTAACAGCTCCCGATTTAACTTATGAAGATCTAGAAATAAAGTATGACGGTAAGCTTAACGAAATTGATGTGCGTGATTTGGAAATGCCTCTACCCATGGTTAGCATTTTAGAAGCCATTGAAACTCTTGAAGAGGGGAATGCACTTTTTGTTCACCACAAACGCCTACCACAATACCTGCTTCCTGAGCTAAAGGAAAGAGAGTTTGATTATATAACTCAAGAGGTAGATGAAGATAATATGAAATTAATAATTTACAGAAAATAATTATGCAAGCAGGATTAAGTACTAAAAACGCGCCATCACCATCAGTGGTTTTGCCGCATTATGCATACGGGGCTGTTGCTTTTATTGTGGCAGCCATACTACTCTTTTTTACAGCCGATGATATAGCACTTAGCTATATGACTCCAAAAGTATTAAGTATAATTCATGTTTTGATTTTAGGTTGGATTACCATGATTATTTTTGGTGCTCTTTACCAATTAATTCCAGTAGTGATGGAGCTAAAACTCTTTAGCGAAAAGCTCGCTATGGCAAGTTTTATCACCTTAGGATTAGGTACACCAATGATGGCAGTGAGCTTTTGGTATGATTTTATTTCATCCACTTACTTAATGATGACTGGTGGTGGATTGGTGATTTTATCGGTAATTATGTTTGCCATAAATACAATTGCTAGTGCAATGAAAAGCGAAATAAAAACAATAGAAAATCGTTTTATAATAACTTCCATATTTTGGCTTATTTTGACAGTATTGCTGGGATTAAGCATTGTTTTATTTCCGCAAATATTAGCTTATGGATCTTTCCAGATACATATTCACTTGGGTATTATAGGGTGGTTTATGATGCTGGTAGTAGGAGTAGCAAGTACATTAATGCCAATGTTTTTTATTGCTCATCAGCTTAACAAAAAATGCCTACAAAGAGCGTATATACTTATAAATGGTGGTTTAGTTATTCTAGTTGCAACTATGTTTTTTGACCTTAGTTCTTATGTTAAAATAGGAGCAGGATTCTTTATTCTAGTTGGTTTTATAATGTTTATTAAATATAATTTTGGAGCTTACAAAAAACGTTTACGTAAGAAACTAGACATAGGAATGAAACTATCAGTACTAGCATTTATACTGTTAATAATAACACTTATTTCAGGATTCTTATCGGTATTTGGAGGCATGATTGATAGCAGTTTGCTTACAAAATTAAATTTGGTTTATGGAACATCATTGATTTATGGTTTTCTAACAGCATTAATATTAGGGCAGATGTATAAGACTCTACCTTTTATAGTTTGGCTAAAAATTTATCAAGATAAAGTAGGTAAGTTTAAAACTCCACTACCTGCCGATATGCACTCCCAAGAAGCTGCTGATGCACATTATTTCTTCTTTATAGGTGGATTTGCTTTGCTGATATTCGGGATTGTACTAAGCGAGGCTATTCTGATTCAAGCTAGTGCTGGATTTATGTTGCTTACAGCATTGCTATATGGATACAATACTTTTATTATTCTAAATCATAAAGAAAAACTAAAACCACTTACATTACCAAAGCTAAGACCTAGAGTAGCAGCTAAGAAAAAATAGATAAATTAATTAGAAGCGAATTTAATTAGTAAATAACGAACAAAAATATATATACAATGGCAAAAATTGATAATTTAAACGAAACAGAACAGGATATTTTAGAGATTATTAAAACTGTTCCTGATCCAGAAGTAAGTGTAAACATTGTTGACTTAGGATTAATTTACGAGGTTGAGCATTTTGAAGAAGACAATAAGATTAATATCAAAATGACACTTTCTGCAAGAGGTTGCCCTGTGGGAGACACTATTTTGCAACATGTGCAAACAGTGGTAAGCAATATGTATCCAGGTTATTATGTGGATGTAGAATTGGTATGGGAGCCAACATGGACTCCAGAGTTAATTACTGAAGATGGTCGTGCAGAATTAGATGGAGGATTTTAATTTACCAAATTGATGAAGCAAAAAGTGTTTTGTAAAAAAAAATCTTTTTGCTTCACTTTTTACTTTTACAACTGTTAGCCTTTAAACTTTAGCCTTTAAACTTTAATATGCACCTATCCCGATCAGTAGAATATGGTTTGCGATCAGTTTTGTATTTAGCTACAAACTGTAGGGATGGTATTCGCTTTGGTGTAAAAACCATTGCCAAAGACTTAGACTTTCCCGAGCCTTTTCTTGGTAAAATATTGCAGAATTTAGTACGTAAAGGCATTATATTCTCTATTAAAGGCCCAAAAGGAGGCTTTTATATTGACTCATCCCGACTCGATATTCCTATTATAAAAATTGTGGAGGCAATTGATGGACTAGAAATGTTCCATACTTGTGGCATGGGCTTGCACGATTGCAATGACGAAAAGCCTTGCCCAATTCACAAAGATTATGGCCCTCTTCGCGATGGCTTTTATAAAATTCTTTCCGAGAAAACAATCCGAGATTTTAAAATTGATATTGAAGCAGGTAATTCATTTGTGGTAATATAGGAAATGCAGATTTATGGTTAGCTCAAAAATTCATACCTTTGCTAATCTAAACCCTATTTATTATGAAAGCATTTTTTAAATTAATATTATTATCAGCACTAATAGTTTTCAGCAGCGATGTTAAATCCCAAGACAGTTGCATTGTTCTAACTTCCAAATTACAAGGTACATACACAGGTGATTGCAAAAAAGGTCTTGCCCATGGTGAGGGTACTGCAATTGGCATTGACACCTATATGGGAGAATGGAAAAAAGGAGTTCCCCATGGCTTTGGAAAGTATATTTGGTCAACAGGAGAGAGCTACGAAGGGGAATGGAAGAAAGGTAAAAAGAATGGCAGAGGAGAATATCATATTTTAAATAATGGAAAAGATAGTTTAATAACTGGTATTTGGGAAATGGGAGTATATAAGGGGAAAGAACGTATAAAGCCACAGATAATACAGAATTTCAATATTGACAAATATCAAATTCACGAGGTAAACATATATCAAAACAGAGTTCTATTTGATTTCAGGCAAAACGGAGCACGAAATATAAGTATTGAAAATTTAAAGCTCATATCAAATAATGGTACTACAAGTCAGTCAGGAAGTCTTGTTGGTTTTGAAAATATAATTTTCCCGGTCACAATAAAAGTACGTTATACAACATATAATAAGCTACATACTCAAAAAGTTAATGCCGTTTTTGAAATTACTATTTTTGAGCCCGGAGACTATAGGATTGATTTATTTAATTAGAATTGGCAGAGAAAAAAGTCTAATTTCGCATTTATGTTTATATCAGTTTTAGGAAAAAGCATCCAT
>JAOZKO010000058.1 GCA_029935325.1 Bacteroidales bacterium | reverse complement strand
AATAATAGTGACAAAAATAACATTGATAATCAGCATTATATCTTTTAAAATACTATTGATTAGTAATACTTTGGATATGTTTATAAAAAGATTATTTTGTAATATGAGTAGTGTTATCAAGAGCTTATTTGTTCTAATTATTAGCTTAACATTTTTTATCATAGCACAAAATGCAATTTTACTATCTTAGCCGTCGTTTTAATTCTTATAATAATACACTTTATACTAATGGCCAAACAAGAGGATAAATTTGCAAAAAGGAGATTACGTGCGTCCTATTTTACTTCTGTAATTAGCATTACTCTTGTATTGTTTATTCTTGGTTTTTTCGGACTTATTATTTTGCATTCCAATATGATAGGAAAGTATGTAAAGGAGAATATACAGATGGATGTATATATGAAAAAGAACGCCAAGGAGGCTGAAATATTTCGTTTAAAGAAAGAGTTAGATGCCACTGATAATGTAAAATATACTAAGTATATTTCTGCCGAAAAGGCAAAAGAAATTTACGAACAGGACATGGGTGAGGATTTTATTCAGTTTTTGGATGGAGAAAACCCTCTGCATTCGAGTATTGAAATACACCTTGCCGAGGCCTATGCAAATGTAACAGAGTTGCGAAAACTAGCTGATAAGATTCATAAGCGGAAAATTGTTGAGGATGTTCGTTTTCATGAAGATTATGTGAAATCAATAAATGATAATATAGCAAAAATCACTATTTTCTTTTTAATAGTGAGTGGAATGTTACTGCTTATTTCGATTGTACTTATTAGTAATACAATTCGACTTTCGGTGTATTCAAATCGCTTTATTATCAGAAGTATGAAACTGATAGGAGCAACACAAGCTTTTATTCGCAAGCCATTTATTTGGCGAGGAATAGCACAAGGAATTATTAGTGCTTTGCTGAGTATTGGTCTGCTTGTTGTAATTTTGTATAAGTTACAGCCTCAGTTCCCCGAATTAATTAATTTAAAAAATATTGACCTTTACCTTATTTTATTTGCAGGGATTATCCTAACTGGAGTTGTTATTTCCTGGTGGTCCAGTAGCTTATCTGTACGCCGTTATCTGCGAATGAAAATTGACAATTTATATTTATCTTAAAAAACTTTAGACAATGTCCAATACTAATACCGATGAACAATTAGAATTTGCTTTTAGCAAGAAAAACTACATATTTATGATAGCAGGCATATTAATGCTTGTATTAGGTTTTATATTATTGAGTGGTGGTGGTTCGCAAGACCCTGCAGTATTTAGCGAAGCTATTTTTAATACTCAGCGAATGGTTATAGCACCATTATTTTTGTTAGGTGGATTTGTGATGGAAGTATTTGCTATTATGTATCGACCAAAAGCTAGCGAATAAATGAGCTGGATAGAAGCTTTAATACTAGGTATTATTCAGGGACTTACTGAATTTTTACCTGTAAGTAGCAGTGGTCATCTTGAAATTGCAAAAGCAATACTTGGCGATAATTCAGTTCCAAAAGAGAGTATGATGATGACTGTTGTACTTCATGGAGCTACAGCATTAAGTACAATTGTAGTTTTCAGAAAAGAAATACTAGAAATAATTAAGGGTTTATTCCAATTTCAATGGAATGAAGAATTTCAATTTAGCCTTAAAATAATTATATCAATGGTTCCAGCAGCTATTATAGGTGTTGCCTTTGAAGAGGAGCTGGAAACACTTTTTGGAGGAAAAATTCTTTTTGTAGGGTTTATGCTATTAATAACTGGAGCTTTGCTTTTTCTTGCAGATAAAGCAAAGACTAGTGAAAAAAAGGTAAGTTTTTGGGATTCTCTAATAATTGGTGCTTCTCAAGCAATTGCTATACTTCCAGGAATTTCGCGCTCAGGAGCTACTATTTCCACGTCTGTATTACTTGGTATTGATCGTGAACGTGCTGCTAGGTTCTCGTTTTTGATGGTGGTGCCATTAATACTTGCCAAAGTAGGAAAAGATATTTTAGGGGGTGAGATAAGTTTTGAAGGCTCCCATACATTTGCATTAGGTGTTGGCTTTATTGCTGCATTTATTACTGGACTACTAGCTTGTACATGGATGATTAAACTTGTGAAATCAAGTAAGTTATCCTGGTTTGCTATTTATTGCATTATTGTTGGCTTAGGAGCAATTTCTTATAAATTATTTTTCTAATGAGTTTTGATTTTGTAAAAGGAGAAGTATTACTTATTGACAAAGAAGTGGGGTGGACATCTTTTGATGCTGTTAAAAGTATAAGAGGAAGCCTGCAAAAAACCCATAATGTAAAACGCTTTAAAGTAGGTCATGCGGGTACACTTGATCCTTTAGCAACAGGTTTATTGTTGATTTGTACTGGTAAAGCTACCAAAACAATTGATAATCTACAGGCGCAACATAAGGTATATACAGGAAGTTTTTTTATTGGTGCCACAACTCCTAGTTTTGATAAGGAGACAGAAGTTGATAATACTTTCCCAACAGAGCATATTAATGAAGCATTAATTAAAGAAATGGCCTTAAGCTTTGAAGGTGAAATAGAGCAGACTCCTCCTATCTATTCTGCCATAAAAATTGACGGAAAAAGAGCTTATGAGTATGCCCGAAAGCAAGAAACTGTAGAAATAAAGTCTAGAAAAGTCCATATTTTCTATTTTAATATTACAAAAATTGAGTTTCCAGAAGTCTATTTTGAAATAAAGTGTTCAAAAGGAACCTATATCCGATCTATAGCACGTGACTTTGGCCTTTCCCTTAATAGTGGCGGGTATTTGAGTGCCTTGCGAAGAACAAAAATTGGTGACTATTCAGTGGATGATGCTTTGAAAATCGATGCTGTAAAGGAGCTTATTCATAGTATAAAAATGGACCACAACAAATAAAAGCAAAAAAAAATTGCAAAAGCCTTGACAATCGGTCGTTTAATGTAGTACATTTGCATTCCTTTTTTTGTGTCATCTTTTTGACATATATAATAATGTATTAACCAAAGAAATATCAATGAAACTATCACAGTTTAAATTTGATTTACCCTCAGAATTAATAGCAAACCACCCTAAAGAGAATCGTGATGATAGTCGATTAATGGTAATTGATCGCAAAACTCAGAAAATTGAGCATCATCAGTTCAAAGATATCATTAATTTTTTTGATGATGGTGACACATTTGTAACAAACAATACTAAGGTTTTTCCTGCGCGACTTTATGGATATAAAGAAAAAACAGGGGCTAGAATAGAAGTTTTTCTACTTCGAGAATTAAATAGAGATACACGTTTGTGGGATGTATTGGTAAATCCAGCTCGTAAAATACGTATTGGAAACAAGCTATATTTTGGAGAAGACGATGCTTTGGTTGCTGAAGTTATTGATAATACAACCTCTAGAGGTCGTACCTTGAGATTTTTGTTTGATGGTCCTTATGAGGATTTTAAAGCAACAATTCAGGCATTAGGAGAGACCCCTCTGCCCTTGAAAAGAGATGTCGTACCTGAAGATAAAGACAGATACCAAACTATTTATGCAAGAAATGAAGGTGGTGTTGCTGCTCCAACAGCAGGAATGCACTTTAGCCGCGAGTTGATTAAAAGACTTGAACTAAAGGGGATAGATTTTAGAGAACTCACTCTGCATACCGGTTTGGGTAATTTCCGACAGATTGAAGTTGAGGATTTATCGAAACATAAAATGGACTCAGAGCAGGTAATTATTCCTCAGGATACAGTCGAGGCTGTTAATAAAGCTATTGATGCTAAGAAAAAAATTGTAGCAGTTGGTACTACGGTAATGAAGGCTATGGAAACATCAGTTACCATTTCTAAACACCTTAAACCATACGAAGGATGGACTAATAAATTTATTTTTCCACCTTACGAATTTTCAATTGCTGATGCATTGATTACTAATTTTCACCTTCCAAAATCGCAAATGATGATGTTAGCAGCTGCTTATTGTGATTATGATTTCCTAAATGAGATTTATAAGATTGCCATTAAAGAGAAATATAGATTCTTTACATATGGGGATGCAATGCTAATAAAGTAAGTTTATTACCCTTTAAGAAAACCATGAGTTTAATCTTTATCTAAACTCATGGTTTTTTTTGTTGGATACCCCATATGCCATTAGCAAACAGCTATTACTAGATTAATTAACTTTTATACCTATGAAAACATTTGCTGTAATATTAGGAGGAGGCGTAGGAGCACGTATGGAAAGTAGTATTCCTAAGCAATTTATCCCCCTTAATGGGAAACCTATAATCATGCATACCATAGAAAACTTTAATGATTTTGATCCTAAAATGAAAATCATTGTTGTTTTACCACATGAGCATTTTCAGCTTTGGAAGGATTTGTGCATAGAATTTAATTTTGGAATTGAACATCAGATTATTAGAGGAGGTAAGGAGCGCTTTTATTCTGTAAAAAATTCCCTAGAAGGAATTCCAGAAAAATCATTAGTTCTTATTCATGACGGTGTGCGCCCAATTATTAGCCATCAGACGATTGACAGAGTACGTCAAAGAGCAATAGAAAAAGGGAATGCAATCCCATATATTGATATTAATGAATCTATTAGAAAGGTTTCTGCCGAAAAAAATAAGCCTGTAAAACGCGAAAATTATAAAATAATTCAAACCCCTCAGGCCTTTAAATCTGAAATTATTAAAGCAGCCTACAAAAATCGTTACAGAAAATCATTTACTGATGATGCTAGTGTATTTGAAGCAGATGGAGGAAAAGTAGAACTAGTTTTAGGAAATTTAAAGAATATAAAAATTACTCGCCCAATTGATCTGATTATCGCTGAAAGCTTGATGAGTATTACTCTTTAGGTTTTTATCGTATTAAGTCTCCTGCGTAAAGCCAATTATAGATACAACGGAGATAAGACGCAAAGTTACATAAGCTATAAAGCACTGCTGACGAGCTCTTTGTAGCATTTAGTAGCTTGGTGTTTTAGTGATAATTATTTTCCTGGTTTTTTGGAGTTGACTCAGTATGAAATACTATAAGTTAGCAAAATATAATTCCTCCTCCGTCAATCAAAGGCCCATCGTATAATTCAATTATTTCAAAGTCAGCTTTTTTGCAATATTTTTTTATTTCATTTTCCTGAGGATGATATTTTAAGCTACCCAAAATAAAAAGTTTATGATTATAGATCCCGGTACAACCACCAAAAAAACCATATTCGAATCCTTGAAGTATAATGCCCTTTGGATTAATATATAAACTGTTTGGAAATGCGTTTTTGACGCTTATTTCCGAAGTTAAAATATTATTACTGTCCAATATTATACTATTACATCTTGCATAAGCTTGAGGGCTTTCAATCCATTTTTTTCCTTGTGAAAGTGCAATTATTGTAGAATCTGAATTTTTTTTATTTCCTATAAATACACCTTCTCTATAGCTTATATTATAAGGAGTTGTAAAGGGGTATTTAACCCCTAAATCTTTTTCTCCAAATTGAAAATCTATTTTTTCAAAATGCAATATATCAATAAGCTCTTGTGGGCTTTGAGACGCAATAATTAGTTTATTATCATACTGGAAAATAAAGATATCGGGATGACCTGAAATAGCTGGATAAACAATATCTTGTGTTTGCAATGTAAATATTTTTCCAAATTCAGCTAATTTATCTTTTGCCTTTTCGGGAATTTTATCATCAACTATAATCAACATAACACATATAATCAGTTAGTTCTGCATCGGTCTTGAAGTTTACTTGTGGAAATACTTCCAATAATAACTTTCGATTAGTTGCTAAATAGCCAACAGCAAAATTCAATTGGTTTGGGGCTATATATATATCTATGCAATTTGTTTTTTTCGACTTATCAATTTGCTGTTCTAAAATCTGCTTCCAGATATAAGTCATTACTTTCTCTTTGAAATGGCGTGTATCTGGGCCAGCAACAATATCATCTTCTAAATCAACAGAAGTATAAAGTCCCATTCTCAGAACTTTGACATTATGCTTTTGAAACAGTTGGTATAGAATTGCAGATTGAAATACAGCATCATCTGTGGTCATAGGAGTATAATTACCCTTGAGCATGATCTTTTCTAATGCCGTTCCCCTAATTACCAAACTAGGATAAATCCTTGTTTCTTCGGCCTTTAGCTCAATTATTCTTCCGGCTGTTAGCAAAGCATATTCCCAGTGATCACCAGGCAGGCCTAACATCATTTGCAATCCTAGCACAAAACCGTTTTCAATAATTAGCTTAGATGCCTCCACCACATCAGCATATGTGTGTCCTCGTTGACTTAATTCGAGGACTTTATCTACTAGAGATTGTGCTCCAAGCTCAATATGTGTAACATTATTTGCCTTTAGTAAATCTAAGTTTTTCTGATTTATATAGTCTGGGCGAGTTGAAATTCTAATGCCATTCACTCTACCAGATTTAATATATGGTTGTACTAATTGCAAATATTCAGTTTGTTCTTTTAAAGAAATACCAGTGAATGTTCCGCCAAAAAATGCAATTAATACTTTAGAATTATTATGGGGAATTGTTTCGAGATGCATATTAATACTTTGTATTATATCCTCAGCATTAGGGGGAATTAATTGTGAAGTAATTTTTTGTTGGTCGCAGAAAATACATTGAAAAGGGCATGCTCTTTCAGGCATGAAAATAGGAATATTGTAATGCCTTAACCGATTTGTATTTTCTGTTTCCATAATTTAGGGAGAAGCATTAAATATTAGCTCACTAAACCGCGGCCTTTCTTTACAACTATTTTGTTTTTAAGTCCTTCTGCGATAGTTCTGTCCAATAAACCATTGATAAATACACTGCTTCGTGGAGAGCTAAAATGTTTAGCAAGTTCTATCATTTCATTGAGAGTAACTTTAAGGGGAATCGACGGAAATTCAAAAATTTCAGCCATTCCCATTCGTAATAATATTAAGTCCATGGTAGCAATACGATCAAACTCCCAATTAGTGGCCTTTTCGTCAATTATTTTATCGTATTTTTCTTTATTGATAATTGTATTGCGAATTAAATCAATAAGAAAAACTTTGTCTTCCGAAGCTTTTAATGGAGTCTGCCCTTTAAATAAAGTAGGCAGTTGAGTCTCAATATCTTTCTTTTCAAGATATCCATGAATGGTAAGGTTTACCATTGCTAACGACATATAGAAATCTTCACTCCACATAGAGTTAATTTCCTCAAAATGTGAACGTAAAACATCATTTGTAATAATATGGTTACGAATCAAACTCAGTACAATTTCTCTATCTAAATCGTAATTATCTTTTTCGCGCTTCATATATTTAGCAAAATCATCACTGGCACGAAAATTCTTAACTATTTTTCTAATAATTTCTTCGGCTCCAGACCAATTAATTTTTAGGGCGTCCTCTTTTCTTCTAAAATCCCTATTTGCACTAATTTGCTGCAAAAATCTATTGTCAATAAATCGTGTATTGGGGTTTAAATCTTCTTCAGTGGGGATATATTTTCCTTTGGATGTAATAAGCGACTCCTCCGCAAAATCACGGATTGCTGCTAATAATGAAATTTGATAAATATAGAGGTCGTAAAGTCTATCTAAATTGGAAATCAGTTGCTTTTCTGTTCGTGCTAAATTGTCGCTTCCAGATTGGAAGTGTGCATAAACTGCCTGCAAGGCTTTGATTCTTAGTTGTCTCCTGTTTAACATATAAAGAACATTTATAAAATTCTAAAAAAAAACATTATTAGTATTGAAGATGCAAAATTAGGCCTTTTTTCTTCAGTAATGCATTTAATATTTAGAAAGCTATAAAACATATATATATATCAGATTATTAATACACTATATACGATTTCAATCATTATAAATTCTATTTGCTTTTTCTCTTAGCAAATCTAAAAGTAACACCCATTTGCACAATTGATTGAGTATATCCAATTTCTACATAAGCGGCAATATAATCATTAAAGAAATATCGTATTCCTGTTGTACCATCAACGGCAAGTGGGAAGTTAATTGTAGCTAAATCTTCATTAGGATCCTTGGCAATCTCCTTATCACTACTATAATATGTTTCAGTATTATAGCCATAGCCTGCTCCCATACCTGTATATATATCAATCTTTTGGGTTTTGTAAAAATGCCAGTCAAAGCGAATTATTATATCTAAAGCCATACCCTTATAACCAGATTTAATAGGTGTTATTACTTCATTACCGTTAATATCAAATGTTGTGTATTTATATTCCCAAGACACATCATAGTTTGATATATTTGAGCGGAAACTCATAGAGAAATGATTCCATACTGCATACTCATAGCGGAAATGCAAAACTCCCAAAGATTTATTATTAACATCCGTATAGAAATCAGTATCTGTTTCAAAAATATACGTTTTAGATGTTGCCATCATTCGTGGAACCGACATATTTGGATATCCATATCCTAAAGAGATAAATTGGACCCCCTTTTTATACATATTTCTTGAGCTACCAGCTTTAAAGCGTTTTCTCTTTCTCTTTTTGTTAATGCCAAACTCACCGCCATCAAAATTACCATATAGTAAATCATTATAATTATGGTTTGCATTTGCAACAGTAGATGTGCTAATAAAGGCAAAGGATAAAATAAATAAAAATAATTTCTTCTTCATATGTTTTAATAATTTTTAGACTTAATAAATTAGTTTGTTCAAATTAAAACACTAATAATAATTTGACAAATATAAATATATATACTTAGTATTCTACAATTAATTATTTGAAAATCAATGATAAGGTGAATATTAATACCAGTTCCTTGGTTTTATTTTGTATTTGATTAATAAGTGTAACCTTTAACTGAGCATAGTCTTTTTAAAATACAAGCTGTATTTTTATCCATTTTAGATTTTGTGGATGCAGGAAAGCTTATTCCTTATTATAGGGAGAATTATTCATAATAAATATAATGCATAGTTAAACAACTTGTTATGTGCTCAGATATCTTTTTATTAATGAGGATAATGGGTAATGATAAAAAGAGAAATTGACAATAAAAATTTTTATACTTTTGCAGTCTGAAAATTAGATGATTTATGGAAATAAGTGCTGAAATAAAAGATATAATAAACGAGTTCTTAATTGATGAATTCGAGTTGGAAGAAGACCAGCTTGTTGCTGATGCTTTATTGAAAGAAGATTTAGATATTGAAAGTCTTGACTTTGTAGATATTGCTGTTATCGTAGAAAAGGAATTTGGATTTAAAGTAGTAAGTGAAGAGATGGTAAACATTCGTACATTAAATGACTTATATGCTTATGTCCAAAAGAAAGTAAGTGAAAAATAACACTTATTTTTTTTGTAGAAGAGTTTTGGGGCAGTGATTATTCACTGCCTTTTGTTTAATCCAAAATTTGAGTTAATAATAGTAATGAGTAAATCGGTTAAAAATAAGAAAAACTGGCAAGGCAAGACTAGAGGTGGGCATTTTGGGTATTGGTTTTTTATATTATTATTAAAAAAACTAGGCTTAGGTTTTGCTTATTTCTTCTTACGTTTTGTGGTGGTTTATTTTGCATTATTTGCCCCAAAGGCTAGTAAAAATCAGTATTGGTATTTTCGCAAAATACATTCATACTCTATATTAAAGTCTTTGGTTTCTATTATTAAAAATTTCTATATCTTCGGACAGGTATTACTTGACAAAATTGCTTTAATGTCAGGTATTAAAACTAAATTTACTTATAATTTTGATGGAGAGGATAATCTGCTTGATTTGGTACAGAATCAAAAGGGAGGATTATTAGTAGGAGCACATATTGGAAACTGGGAAATTGCAGGACATTTATTGGAGCGCATTAAAACAAAAGTGCATATATTGATGCTGGATGTAGAGCACGAGAGGGTAAAGGCACTCCTTGATAGGTCACTTACACAAAAGAAGCTAAATATTATTCCAATAAAGGAGGATATGTCGCATCTTATATTAATAAAAGATGCTTTTGCAAGAAATGAGTTTGTGGCAATGCATGGTGACAGATTTATTGGCAATGCCAAGCATTTCTATTTCGATTTCTTTAATGAGAAAGCAGCTTTTCCTTCAGGTCCGTTTTATATGGCTATGAAATTTGATGTGCCTATTTGCTTTGTGTCTGCAGTGAAAGAAAACGCAACACATTATCATTTCTTTGCAACTAAACCTCAGATATATAAGAATATTGGCAATCCAAAGCTTAGAGACCAACAAATAAAAGAAATTCTAAAAACCTATATTAATAATATAGAAATAATCTTAAAAGCATATCCCTTACAATGGTTTAACTATTACGACTTTTGGAAACACCAGAAGTAGATTTGTATAATCTATCGAGTAAGTAATTTAAATCCTATTCCATGGACATTAATAATCTGAATTGTATCGTCTCCCTTTAAATACTTTCGAAGCTTAGTAATATAAACATCCATGCTTCTAGCATTGAAATAGCTATCATCTTTCCATATTTTATTGAGTGCCACACGACGGTCAAGAGTTTCATTCTCATGCTCACAAAGCATTTTCAATAATTCGGCTTCTTTGCTTGTAAGCTTCTGCTCAGTATCGCAGCAACTTAATTTCTGATGCTCGTAATTATACTTATACTTGCCAATTTCGAACTCAATTCTCTGATCATCATCTTCATCAAATTTTCCACTTCTGCGTAGAATTGCATTCATTCTTGCCAAAAGCAATTCCATATTAAATGGCTTTGTAATATAATCATCACCACCAATTTCAAATCCTTTGAGTTTATCCTCCTCTAGGGATTTTGCCGTTAGAAAAAGAATAGGAATCAGTTTATCTGTTTTGCGAACATTGCTAGCAAGAGTAAACCCATCCATAACAGGCATCATCACGTCAAGCACAAGCATTTCATAATTGCTTTTTTTATGAAAACCCAATAAAGCATCCTCTCCATTGGGAAATAAATCTACTGAAAAGCCTTTGGCTTCTAAATACGATTTTAGTATTTTTCCCAAATTTGGGTCATCTTCTGCTAATAAAATCTTTAAATTTTCCATATTTATATTATTTACATGTAGTTTTCAAAAAATCAATTGGTAAGCGCACGTAAAAAGTTGTTCCCTTTTGCAGCTGACTTTCTAAGCTGACAGAGCCTTTGTGCTTATCTACCACAGCCTTAACATAATTTAGTCCAAGGCCAAAGCCTTTGACATTATGCACATTCCCTGTGGGGACTCTATATAATTTATCAAATATTTTCTTTTGATTTGTTTTCGAAATACCCATACCATTATCCTTAACCGCAATCATCAGGCAATCTCCATCATTTTTTGTACTTATTACTATTTTAGGCTTGTGCAGAGTGTATTTATTGGCATTATCCAATAGATTGTATATTAAATTTGTGAGGTGCATTTGATCCGCATTAATAATAAAGTATTGCGCCTCTAAGTTTAGGCTAAGTTCTCCACCTTTTTGCTGAAGCATCATCTCATTACTTCGTATAAGCTCATTTATTATTTCATGTACATTCACCCATGTATTCTTTAATAGCAATTCACCTTTATCAATAATTGCTGATTGAAGTATTTTTTCTGCCATACCCCCTAATCTCTGGTTTTCGTCGTTAATAATTGAAATATAGCTTTCGTACAATTCAGGAGTTGTATTTATATCTTCATCTTGTAATGCTTGACAAGCTAGCGAAATTGTTGAAATAGGAGTCTTAAACTCATGTGTCATATTATTAACAAAATCATTTTTAAGGTCTGAAAGCTTGCTTTGTCTGATTATGGTAGTAATACTATAGGTGAAAAGGTAAATTACTGATAGGATAATTATAATTGACATAAACAACATCAACCCCATTTCTTTTAGTAGGTAGGCTTTCTCTTTTGGGAAAACTATCATTAGATAAAACTGCTGATTTACAACATTAGAAATAAAAGGGAAGGCATAAGCTTTTTCTAGATATTTATCTTTATTTATTGTGGGATCATCGAAAAGAAAGTAGCTTCCTTTTTGGTTAAATATATTGAATTTGAATTTTGCATAAATATTATTGTTTTGCAATTCTAAATTCACCAAACTGTCGATTTGTGTATAAGCATATTCAGGATTATCAATCATCCTGGTGACGGGGATGATCATGTCCGAGGAGAAGACGCTCGAGGCCGACGTCATCGTCTTCAACTGAGGGCCGATACTAGCCGACCCAGGCCCGAGCGTTGCGGAAGAGGCGCATCCAGGGGCTGTCCTCACCCCAGGTGTCCGGGA
>JAOZKO010000282.1 GCA_029935325.1 Bacteroidales bacterium | reverse complement strand
ACAAATCCGATAGCTATCGGATGAAACTAAAGAGTTTGCTAAACTGATTAGTTACGAAAATTTTAATAAATAATTATAATGCTTCACTGCGAGAAAAAAATACATTTTGTAAATAACACATTGTTATTGTATTGCACAGTGCAAATATTTAAGCATTCTTGCATTAAAATATTGGTTACTACTTAGTCGGGTTAAATGAATGACATTCAGTAGCCTAGTGCTTTAGCTCTGGGCTGCAAATTGAGACAAGCCATCAGTTTTGGCGGTATTATTGATTTTTATTCAATAATAGTGACAAAAATAACATTGATAATCAGCACTAAATAGGTTATTTAAATAGATAGAGTAATTTTCATACACCAAAGCTGTAGTAGAACCTAATAATCAAAGAGAAAACAAACAAACACCATGTCATATAACTTAACAAATCTTAAAGAACTAGAAGCAGAAGCGATTCACATAATCCGTGAAGTAGCAGCTGAATTTGAGAATCCAGTAATGCTTTATAGTGTTGGTAAGGATTCATCGGTAATGGTTCGACTTGCTGAAAAAGCCTTTGCCCCAGGTAAAGTTCCTTTTCCATTAATGCATATCGATTCCAAATGGAAGTTTAAGGAAATGATAGAGTTTCGTGACCATTATGCTAAGGAAAATAATTGGGATTTGATAGTTGAGCATAATAAAGAAGGCTTTGAAAAAGGAATAGGCCCATTTTCTCATGGCTCAAAAGTACATACCGATGTTATGAAAACACAGGCATTACTTGCAGCATTAGATAAACATAAATTTGACGCAGCTTTTGGTGGCGCCCGCCGTGATGAGGAAAAATCAAGAGCTAAAGAGAGAATATTCTCCTTTAGAAATGAGTTTCACCAATGGGATCCTAAAAATCAGCGTCCAGAACTATGGAATATCTATAATACAAAGGTTCATAAAGGAGAATCTATTCGTGTTTTCCCCATTAGCAATTGGACGGAATTAGATATTTGGAATTATATCCGATTGGAGAAAATCCCAATTGTACCACTATACTTTGCTGAAAAACGGCCAATAGTAGAATGGAATGGCGCATTGATTTTAGTTGATGATGACAGAATGCCAAAGGAATTAGCCGATACAGCAGAAATGCGTACGATAAGATTCCGCACATTAGGATGTTATCCACTAACCGGAGCTGTAGAATCCCAAGCAACCACCATCGAAGAAATAGTAGAAGAAATGATGACAGTAACAGTCTCAGAACGAACAACCAGAGTAATCGACTTCGACCAAGACGGAAGCATGGAGCAGAAGAAGCGGGAGGGGTACTTCTAGTTAGAGTAAAGAGTAGTAAGGGATTGTAAAGAATGGTAAGGAATAGTAAAAAAGGTAAAGTATAGTAAAGAAATCGAAGATGTTACTTGAAGATTTTCAAATTTATAATTTATCCATGTCAATTGGTGAAGATGTTTATTCTTTGGTTTCTAAATGGAACTATTTTGATAAAGATACCATCGGAAAACAATTAGTAAGATCAATTGATTCAGTTGCAGCGAACTTAAGTGAAGGATTGGGAAGATACCATTATAAAGAGCGAAAGAATTTTAGTTATTACTCTAGAGGCTCTTTGTTTGAATCGATTACATGGATTACCAAAGCAAACAATAGAAAATTAATAGATGATGAAGTTTTTCATGAACTTAAATCTAAGTTAGATACAATTAGTGTTAAATTGAATAATTATATTAGAACAATAGGCCCGAAATAACCACCCCTTACAACCTTTTACCACCCCTTACAATTCCTTACAACCCTTTACCACTCTTTCACAACCCCTTACCATTCTTTCACAACCCCTTACAATCCTTTACCATTCTTTCACAACCCCTTACCACTCTTTCACAACCCTTTTTACAAAGATATAACATGACAAATAAATCACTCGACATACAACAATTCCTAGACCAAGACCAAAAGAAAGATCTTTTAAGAATTCTAACTGCTGGATCTGTTGATGATGGAAAATCAACGTTAATAGGAAGACTGCTTTTTGATAGTAAGAAACTATATGATGATCAGCTAGCAACACTCGAGCGCGATAGCAAAAGAGTTGGACATGCTGGTGATGACATTGACTATGCTTTATTACTAGATGGTTTAAAAGCAGAAAGAGAACAAGGCATCACTATTGATGTGGCTTATAGATATTTTTCTACCAATAAAAGAAAATTTATCATTGCCGATACTCCTGGTCATGAGCAATATACCCGAAATATGGTAACAGGAGCATCAACTGCAAATCTTGCCATTATTCTAATAGATGCTCGCAAAGGAGTAATTACTCAAACCAAACGACATACCTTCCTTGTATCACTTCTAGGAATAAAGCATGTTGTGGTAGCAGTAAATAAGATGGATCTTAAGGAATATTCGCAGGATGTTTTCGATAGCATCTGTGAGGATTATAAGAACTTTGCTGCAAAGCTAGACATACCAGACATTCACTATTTCCCACTATCAGCTTTAAAAGGCGATAATGTTGTGGATATAAGCGATAAAATGCCTTGGTATAAGGGGAGAAGTATTCTTAACTTCCTCGAAAAAGTACATGTAAGCAGCGATCGTAATTTTGATGATATGCGCTTTCCAGTACAATATGTTAATCGCCCAGATATTAACTTCCGTGGTTTTGCTGCAACAGTAGCTTCAGGAATTATAAAAAAAGGCGAAGAAGTAATGTCGCTACCTTCAGGGCAGAAATCTAGAATTAAAGAAATTGTAACCTTTGATGGTGAGCTCGATGAAGCTTTCCCTCCGCAATCAGTCACTATTACATTAGAAGATGAAATAGATGCTAGCCGAGGAGATATGTTGGTTTATCCTGATAATATTCCAAATATCAGTCAGCATATAGAGTCCATGTTGGTATGGATGGATGAAGCACCAATGGATAAAGATATGCAATTCTTTATTAAGCATGCAAATAATAGTACAAGAGCATTTGTCCAAAGCATTGATTATAGAGTAGATGTAAATACCTTAGAAAAAACAAAGGTAGATACATTCAATCTAAATGATATTGGGAAGGTACAGATTACCACTGCCAAGCCATTATTTTTCGATGCCTATAAACGTAATCGACAAACAGGTTCATTTATTCTAATAGATCCTATTACTCACAATACAGCAGCAGTGGGAATGATAATTGGTAAATCAAAAAACAGCCAATCAAGAGCTACTATTATAAAAGGCCAAGTATATAAAGTAAGCACTACTCAAGAAGCAGAAAATAAATATAATGAACTTAAACTAAAGGGACGAACCGTAGTTAGATTAGACCAAAAAGCTATAGAAAATCAATTTGGAGATACTCTCTCAGAAGACATCTTGAATAAAATGGTGGAAATGTTGTTGGGTGAAGGGATTGATGTGGTTAAAGGTTTTTAGGTTGTTAAGTTTGTAGGTTTATAAGTATATTATGACTATTGATAAATTTGAAGATTTAGAAATATGGAAAGAAGCTCGAGAAATAACTAAAATTGTTTTTAAGATTACTTCACAAGAACCATTTTCAAAGGATTTTAGATTTAGAGACCAAATTAGAAGTGCCAGTGGCTCAATTATGGATAATATTGCAGAAGGTTTCGGCAGAGGGGGTAATAAGGAATTTATTAATTTTCTTTCAATTTCAAAGGGCTCAGTAGATGAAGTTAGATCTCAGTCATATAGGGCATTTGACTTTAACTATATTACTCAAGATATTCTTGATGATTTAGTAAAAAGAACACTTAAACAAACTAAGAAAACCACAAGTTTTATTACATATCTAAAAAAATCGCAACGAAAAGGCCCCAAATACGATTAATCATTCAACCTAAAAACCAACCAACCAACCAACCTAACAACCT
>JAOZKO010000057.1 GCA_029935325.1 Bacteroidales bacterium | reverse complement strand
ATAATTTACAATTATTTATATCGCAAGGTGTTATTATTAATGTACATATTCTACAAGATAGTATTTAGTTGCTCCCCAAGTTTTTGTGTTGATCCCAAAAAATGTAGATAATACTTATGGAAACGCCAAGAAAGGATAACTCAATTCAAATCAGAGTAAATCATAACAATCAGTGTCAAATAATTTGTCTAATTCAATTATATTACTAAGAAAATAAATTTTGTCATATACTCAGGAATTAATGTAATATATTTGCAGTGAATTTAAATGAAAGTAGAATATGATTACGCAAATTGTTTTGGGGCTTGATATTGGAGGTACAAATGCTGATTTTGCCTTTATTGATAGAGATGGAAAGATATTGTATAAAGCTAATATTCCAAAAAATGATTTTAATACTGCCAATAGTTTTGTACAACTTGTGAAGAAAAAAGCACATGAGGCAATGGCAAATATCAAAGGGGGTTTAGTAATAAAGGCTATTGGAATAGGTGCACCTAATGGTAATTACTATAGAGGTACAATAGAATTTGCACCAAATATGAAGTGGGAGGGTATTATTCCCATTGCTGAATATTTTAGAATGGCATTTGGTGTTCCATGCTTTTTGACCAATGATGCAAATGCCGCTGCAATTGGTGAAATGATGTTTGGAAATGCTAAGAATGTAGATAATTTTATTATGATTACTCTTGGTACAGGTCTTGGAAGCGGTATTGTTGCAAATGGTAGATTGGTTTATGGCCATGATGGGTTTGCTGGTGAATTAGGACATATTATTGTTAAAGAAGGAGGTCGCCAATGTGGCTGTGGCAGAAAAGGATGCCTAGAGACTTATGCTTCTGTTACAGGAATAAAAAGAACTGTAGTAAAAATGCTTGAAGATGGAGGTTATAAAAGTGAACTAAATGGTCTTTCTTATAATCAACTTTCAGGAAAAATGATTGAGGAAGCTGCAATTCGAGGTGATAAATTAGCACTTGAAGCTTTTGCTTATACTGGTTCTATTTTGGGGAAAGCTTTGGCAAATGCGGTAGCTTTTACAAGTCCTCAACTTATTGTTATGTTTGGCGGATTAGCTCAAGCAGGCGATTTAATCATCAAACCGACTAAGCTTGAGATGGAAAATACTCTTTTAAGAATATATAAAAGCAAGGTGTCAATAATTTCATCTGGTCTTAAAGGAAATGAGGCAGCATTATTAGGCGCAGCAGCATTGGCTTGGAAAGAAATGGGAGCTCATTAGTGCTAAAAAGTTTTTCAATGAAGCTTTATTTATTAAAATATCAGGTTTGGTTATTAGCAATATTAAGTGGTTTGTTAATGGGAATGGCATGGCCTGTAAATGGTTTTACCCCATTGATTTTTATTTCCTGGGTTCCTTTATTAATTATTGATATTTATATTCGACGAAATCCAGCCCTGTTTAGCCGTGGTGCAATAGTGCTTTACGCTTACGTTAGCTTTATTATATTTAATTTATATACCACTTGGTGGGTGGCATATTCCACATTGGCTGGTGGTCTAATGGCTTTCTTATTGAATAGCCTTTTCATGGCTATAGTCTTTGGTTTTAGCCATATTGTAGATAGAAAAATATTTGGAGAGAAAGCAGGTTTCTTTACTTTAATTTTCTTTTGGTTAAGTTATGAATACCTTCATATGAATTGGGAGCTAACATGGTCATGGCTTAACCTTGGGAACGTATTCTCTGAACATCCTAATTGGGTGCAGTGGTATGAATATACTGGTGTGCTTGGTGGAAGTATTTGGATTCTAGCAATAAATTTACTCTTATTCAGGGGCGTTATTTCGTTTATTGATAATAAAAAAATGCAATTAAAAAGCCGTTTACGTTCCAGTAGTTTTCATTTGTTCTTAGCAATAGTCTTTTTATTTGGGCCAATAATATATTCCTATCAGATAATAAGTAATTTATCGCAAAAAGAAGTTAATAGTTTGAATGTGCTTATTATTCAGCCCAATATAGAACCTTATGAGGAGGCATATATGACCTCTTCAAATATGTTAGTAAGCAATATCTTAAATATTACTAGGAAGAATTTACAGCTAGAAACGGAACTAATTATTTGTCCCGAGTCGAGTATTGAGCGCAGTATGTGGGAGTCTAGTATTGAGCAGTATCCTGCCGTCGATAGTATGCGTAGGTTTTTGAATCTACATCCAAATATAAGTATTCTGTTTGGAGCTTCCACTCGAAGAGTCTTAGAGGAAGATGAAGAGGTTTTGCCTTATGCACAGTCTTTTTTAAATAATCCAGATAAATATTATTATAGGTATAATACTGCGCTTTTTATGAGGAGTAATAAGCCTATTGAATTTTATCATAAAGCCAAGTTGGTACCTGGAGTTGAGCGGATGCCTTTTGGTGCAATCCTTAAACCTATTGAGAAATATGCCATTGACTTAGGCGGTACATCAGGTAGCTTGGGAGTAAGTACTGAGCCTGTTTTGTTTAATATAAAGCCAAATGCTTTTGTTGCTCCAATTATTTGTTATGAGTCTGTTTATGGAGAGTTTGTTGGTAATTTCTTAAACCAAAGTCCAAGTTTCATAGCTGTTATTACTAATGATGATTGGTGGTTTGATAGTCCAGGATATAAGCAGCATTTTTCATATGCTCGCCTTCGTGCAATTGAAAGTAGAAGAAGTGTAATTCGGTCGGCAAATACAGGTGTTTCAGGAGTAATTGACTTTAAAGGAGAAGTGCTACAATCTACAAATTTTTATGAGAAAACAGCAATAAATGCTAGCATACCTTTGAATAATATTTGGACTTATTATGCTAAAAATGGTGATTATTTGGGTCGCTTATCAATATTTATGATGGGAATTTTATTTTTAGTATTTGTATCAAGAGTTATGATAAAAACATCAAACAAATAATGGAGAAAGGAAATAAAAGCCCATTCCAATACTAATGAATATCCCCGCTAAATAACCCATTATTAGTTCTATTGCAGTATGTGCTTTTAAGTAATATCTTGATACAATTACAATGACCGAAAGTAAAAGAGTAACCACAATAGGAGTCATTAAATTGAGCTCATAAAAATGCATTAGCAAATATAGTAAACCTCCCAAACTGCCCATTCCCATTGCATGAACACTTATTTTTATTCTTAGATTTATTAAAAACAAAACTAAAGTACCTGCTGCTGCAATTGCTACTACCAAAGAAATAATATATGGCATAAACTCTACTCGCAAGAGCATAATTGTTGTAATAATGTAGTAAATGAACATCATTATGTAAGGTGTACTCCTTTCCTTTCTGTTTTCAATCAGAAATGATGAAACAATGTTTTGGCGTTTTAGAAATATCAAACTAATAATTGGCAATAAAATGGTAGTAATAGCTATTACAATAATAATAAAAAGCTGAAAATCAAATCCAAGAGAGCTGACCTCAAAAATTGGCAAAACAAAAATAAATAGCAAGCTATAAAATGGAATCAATATAGGGTGAAAAGACTGGGAAAAACTTTCTGCTAACTCTTTTTTCATATCCTATAACTCTTTACGTAAACGTGCAACAGGGATATTAAGTTGCTCGCGGTATTTAGCAATAGTTCTACGCGCAATATTATAACCTTTGTCATTGAGAAAACTTGCTAATTTCTCATCAGTATATGGCTTCTGGCTGTTTTCTTTATCCACAAGGTTTTGTAAAATCTTCTTTATTTCACGGGTTGATACTTCCTCTCCACTTTTAGTCTGCATGCCTTCGGAGAAAAATGATTTCAACTTAAATGTTCCAAAAGGTGTTTGTACATATTTACTATTAACTACCCTCGAAATAGTAGAAATATCTAGATTTACAATTTCAGCAATATCTTTCAATATCATTGGGCGAAGTTTCATTTCGTCTCCAGTTTGAAAATAATCATATTGATACTCCATAATAGATTTCATAGTGCCATAAAGGGTGTGTTGTCTTTGCCTGATGGCATCAATAAACCACTTTGCAGAATCTATTTTTTGTCTAACAAAAACTATTGCTTCCTTCATTTGCTTGGTTGACTTGCCCTTGTGGTCAGAGTATGTCTCAAGCATCTCGCGATAGGTTCTGGAAATACGAAGTTCGGGAGCATTTCTGCCATTTAATCTTAATATCAATTCTCTATCTTCATGTAATATTTCAAAATCAGGAATCACATGCTCAATAATTTTTGAGCTTTCACTTAGACTGTTTCCTGGCTTAGGATTAAGCTTCAATATTTCGTCAATAGCTTCCTTAAGCTGTTGTTCGTCTATGTTTAGCTTGCGAATAATTTTGTTATAGTGCTTTTTTGTAAATGCATCAAAGCTACGCTTTAAAACTTGCTGAGCTACTAAAATAGTTTCAGTTTGTTCTTTTACCTTAAGTTGCAATAGAAGGCATTCTTGAAGATCTCGAGCACCAATTCCTGGAGGGTCAAAGGATTGAATTAGCTTTATCAATACTTCTATTTCCTTTTCGGTGGTATTTATATTTTGAGTGAATGCCAAGTCATCAACAATAGCAAGTGTATCGCGCCTTAAATAACCGGAGTCATCTAAATTACCAATAATAAACTCAGCAATAATATTTTCATCTTCTGAAATATTTTGCCAGGAGAGCTGTACCCTTAATAGGTCGTGGAAACTACTCCCTGAAACAAAGGGAAGGCTCTTTTCTTCATCATCTTTACTCTGATTATTGGCTTGATATTTATAATCAGGTCCTTCATCAGGGTCAATATAATCGGTTAAATCAAACTCATCATCGCTGGAACTTTCCTGATCTTCTTTTTGGTCACCTAAATCCTCGTTAATAGGGCTATCATCTTGAGCTGGTTCTTCCTCTGCCCCCTCAACTAAAGCCATATTTTCTTCAACTTCTTGCTTTATTCTTTGCTCCAAAGCTACAGTCGGCACTTGCAGTAACTTCATCAGTTGTATCTGCTGTGGCGATAGTTTTTGTTGTAGTTTTTGCTGTAAGCGTTGTTTAAGCATAGTGTTGGTTTTGAAAGGTCAAATGTAGAGAATAATTCGTGTTAATTGAAATAAATTTTCAAAATATTAATTTTGGCAAAGTATTTGCGAAAAGCAGCTCTGAAATATATATAATTCCATTTTTATTAAGCAAAACCATAAAACCAATTATTCATGAAAAATTTAATAATTCTATTGTTTGTTCTATTAACTACATTTGCTCAAGCATCTGATAAAAAAGTAAAATCTAAAATCAAATCAGTTACTGTTTTCCAGCAAGGAGCGCAAGTATACCGTACCGCCTCCACAAGTCTTATAAAAGGACATCAGATAATTATTCTTTCCAATTTAAGTACCGATATTAATACATCCAGTATTCAAGTAAATGGAAAAGGAAGCTTTACTATTATGTCGGTAACCCATCAAATAAATTATCTGAAGGAGATAAATAAAAGCAAGCGAATTGAAAGAATAAATGATTCTATTAAGAAGCTAACTTATCAAATTAATTATAAAAACCAATTTACTAAGGCTTATCAAGATGAAATTAAACTACTAAGGGCAAATCAATCTTTGAAAGGAAAGGATGGAAGCCTGAAAGTATCTGAAATACAATTGGCTGCTGATTTCTACAGAAAGCGTTTTCGCCAAATTTATGTTGACTGGACTAAGTTAAATGATGAAATGAATGAACTACGAATAGAGGTTCGTAAGTTGCAAAGCCAACTTCAGCAATTAACTAGAAGTAGTGCGACTAAAGGCGTTGGTGAAATTTTAGTGGAGATATATGCAGAAGCAGCTTTAAATGCAAAGTTTAGATTCGATTATATAGTAAATAGTGCCGGCTGGACACCATTATATGATATTCGATCCATTAGTGTAGATAAGCCCATTGAGCTACATTATCGTGCAAATATTTATCAAAATTCAGGAGTAGATTGGAAAAATGTAAAATTATCGGTATCAACAGGAAATCCTCGCCAAAATGGAGCAATACCAATTATGGGAGTATGGTATTTGAAATATTATAATAATAACCAACCTCAATCATTAGGGTATGTAAATGCTAGGCCAAATATAGCTCGGGAGGATAAATCTGAGGAATTAATGGATGTAGCAGTAGTGTCTGGAAGAAAGGGGTCTGCTAGCAACTCTGCAAATTTTACCACAGTTAATCAAGGTCAAACCAATACCACTTTTGTAATATCATTACCATATACTATCCCCTCTAGCAATAAACGAGTAAATGTAAAGGTTCAGAAATGGGAACTACCTGCAACATATCGCTATTATGCTGCTCCTCGCTTGGATCCAGATGTATTCCTGCAAGCAAGGATTATAGGTTGGGAAGACTTGAGTTTATTGCCTGGTGAAGTAAATATTTTTTCCGAAGGCACATATGTGGGGAAATCTTACCTAAACCCTGTGAACTTAAGCGATACATTAGATATTTCGCTTGGTCGTGATAAAAGTATAATTGTTGAGCGTAAAAAGATAAAAGATAAAAACTCAAAAGCAATTTTGGGAAGTACAAAGAAAATAAATGCTGCATGGAGTATTAGTGTAAGAAATAATAAGAATGCAGAGATTAATTTGGTAATTCAAGATCAGATTCCAGTATCAAGCAGAAAAGATATAGAAGTGAGCTTAGGTGATAAATCTGATGCTAAATATAATGATAAAACTGGATTCCTAATATGGAACCTAAAGTTGAATCCTAAGAAAACCAAGAAATTAGAGTTTAATTACCAGATAAAATATCCTAAAGATATTAGGTTGTCAAATGTTTGGTAATACTAAATTAGCATAATAATTAATAGGGCGTAAGGGATAGGAATAACTCGCTCAAAAAAAGGATAGCTTTTATGGTTGTCCTTTTTTTATTACCTTATATTCGCAAGGCTGTTGCTTTATGAAAGGCCAAAATGCGATGCACAAAGCAAAGTTGAAGCGTGTTTTGATATTAATTTGGTATTAGTATTGAAGAGCACAGCGTATGAGTCCGGAAATATAGCGCCAGCTACAATGAGGAGGTCAAGGTGAGCCAGCCTGAGCAGCAATGCAGATATTGTCATCAATGGCGTACACTTCACCCTTGGAATATGAAGAGAGAGTCTTTGTGGTAAGGATTAAGGGAGAAAAGCTTTCATCAACTCTCTTTCTCTTTATCTATTAGAAGTCTATTGAAATGGGCACTATTTATGGATAGCTTTATCGACAGCTTCAAATCCTGCTTCCATAAATACTTCCGAAATAGTTGGATGAGCATGTACAGTTTGAGCAATATCATAAACTGTAGCCTCTAGTTCCATATAAGCCGCAGCTTCTGCAATCATATCTGTTGCATTTGGTGCCATTATCTGAACTCCTAATACTTCACCATATTTGTTCTCTGATAGAATTCTTACAAATCCTTCCATAGTACCTTCGGTAAGAGCTTTGCCATTTGCTGACATTGGAAACTCACTAATCTTATAATCGTATCCTTGGTCCTTAATCTCTTGCTCTGTAAGTCCAATTTGTGCTGCTTCCGGAACAGTGTACATATTCAAAGGATATTTCTTTAAATCAAGTTTCTGCTTTATTCCTTGAATGAAATTTACCACATGCATTCCTTGCGCTGATCCAATATGAGCATAATAGCTAAGTCCATTAACATCACCAACAGCAAATATTTTCTCAACATTAGTTTGGCAATCCTCATCAACAGCAATATATCCATTATTATCAAGCTTAATATCTATATCTGATTCTGGAACAATAGCTTTTCGTCGCTTGGCATTGAAAATGATATCACAAGGAATTTCTGATTCACCAATATTTAGCTTACCATCGGCATAAACACCATCAGTAGATTCTAAATTTTGATTAAAATATATTTTAATTCTATCTTTTTTAAGTTTTGCTAAGATCTGATTTACAATGTAAATATCAGCAAAAGGCATAAGGTTTTCGGTAGGAACTAAAATACTCACTTTTCTTCCCATCATGCTAAAAGCCTGAGCAAGTTCAATTGCAACTGGAGTTTCGCCAACAACAACAATATTATTAGGTAAATCTCTGTCTTTAAAGGCTTCCTTAGCTTCTATTACTAGGCCGTCAATTTTATTGCTTATCTCTGGTGATTTGCTACCAGTGGCAATCATTATATTTTTAGCGTCAATAGTTCTATTATTTACAGTAATACTATTGCTGCTTAATATTTTAGCCTCACCTTCAATAATCTCAATACCATTTTTCTTTAGTAGAAAACTAACACCGGTGGTAAGTTTCTTTACAATCCCATCAGAGCGTTTTATTGCTTTGCTCCAGTTGAAACTAAGTGCTTTTTTATCAATACCATCAATACCGAATCTACTACTATCTTTACCAATTCTATTAAATAATTTGGCACTTTCCATAATTGCTTTCGAAGGAATACAACCCCAATTAAGGCACATTCCACCAATTACACTTTTTTCGATAATTGCAGTTTTCAAACCCATTTGCCCTGCTCTGATTGCCGCAACATATCCTGCTGGTCCTGATCCTATTATTACTAAATCGTACATAATATATTTCTATTAATAAAATTCAATTAACTCCCAACTCCCAACTCCGAACTTCCAACTCTAACCCATAACCAAGCTAACAGGCTCAGCTAAATATGCCATTATCTGGTTTAAGAAGCGAGCAGTTTCACCTCCATCTGCAATTCTGTGATCAACAGATAACGAAAGTGGCATTGTAAGTCCAACTGCTAATTCATCATTCTTTACAATAGGCTGTTTTGAAATACGTCCCACACCAAGAATACCTGCTTGAGGATAATTGATAACAGGAACAGCATATAATCCGCCAATACTACCATAGGATGTAATAGTAAAAGTACCATCTTTCATATCATCCATAGTTATTTGACCTGCTCGAGCCTTTTCTGAAAACTCAGTAATTTTTTCTGATATTTCAAAAATACTTAATTGATCGGCATTGCGAATTACAGGAACCATTAGCCCTTTATCTGTATCAACAGCAATACCAATATTATAATATTTTTTGTAAAGCATATTGCCATTATCCATATCCATTTCCGAATTCAAAGATTTGAATTTCTTAAGTGATAGGGCAGTAGCTTTGATTACAAAAGCTAGGTAAGTAAGTTTTGAACCTTTATCGGCAAAATCCTGTTTGAATTTTTTACGAATGCGATCCAATTCACTAATTTCCACTTCCTCGAATAATGACATATGAGCAGCATTATGCTTGCTTTGTATCATATTCTTAGCAATAGTTTTACGAATCTGCGACATAGGCTCCACTTCCACAGGCATTTCGTTTATTGATGCTGCAGATGTAGTTGAAGAACTATAAGATGTGGAGGTTTTTGTTTGTGAAAAGTTCTGGATATCAGCCTTCATTACTCTTCCGGCTGGTCCACTTCCTTTTACTTGGTTAATGTCAACTCCCATATCCTTTGCCATAGCTCTAGCCACAGGTGTTGCTAATATTTTTTTGCTTTTAGTAGTTTCAGTATTATCACTACTCATACCCTCAGTACTTGCTGAAAGAACGGCTGAATTACCAGCAATTTCTAAAGTACCAACAACTCCAGCGCCTTCTTCTTCCACTGCCTCTACTTTATTTGCTTCTTCAACAGCAGCTTCACCTTCAATACCTTCAATTTCAATTTCTACTAAGGCATCTCCCACATGAATGGTTTCTCCAACTTTACCATAGGTCGCTGTTATTATTCCATCTTTAGAAGAGGGGATATCTGCTACAACTTTATCGGTTTCCATGGTGACTAGAGTTTCTCCTAGTTTTATTTGCTGACCTTTCTGAACTTGCCACTCAATAATGGTTCCTTCGTCTAAGCCTTCGCCAATATCCGGAAATTTGAATATATACTTCATATCTAGTAATTTACTGTTTTTTCTATTTCATAAAAAATCTTATAAGCATCTTGCATATAATGATGCTCGCCACGTGGCAGAGGAACAATAGTATCAAATCCTGTTACCCTTTTTGGTGGAGCTTCTAATGAAAGAAACGCATCTTCGCTTACTATTTGAGTAATTTCTGATGCCACACCAAAACTTCTAACGCCTTCAGTAACTGTAATTATTCTACCAGTCTTTTTCACTGATTGGGCAATTGTTTCACGGTCAATTGGGTAGATTGTTCTTAAATCAATAAGTTCCACTGATATTCCTGCTTGTTTTGCTAATACCATCGCTTTTTGCACTTCGCGAATCATTGCTCCATAAGCAACAATAGTAACATCAGTTCCTTGTTGCAATACAGCAGCTTTTCCAATGGGAATAGCAAATTTCTCTTCTTGAACTTCTTGTTTTATAGCTCTATAAATCCTTTTTGGCTCCATAAATATAATCGGATCATCAGATTCAATAGCTGAAATAAGCAATCCTTTAGCATCATGCGGAGTTGATGGAATAACCACTTTTAGACCTGGAATATGAGCAAAGCCAGCTTCAAAACTTTCGCTATGATGCTCCAATGCATTAATACCACCACCATAAGGCATACGCACTACTATCGGCATGCGATATCTACCACGTGAGCGATTGTGCATACGTGCAATATGAGAAATTATTTGGTTGAAGGCAGGGTAAATAAAGCCAGAAAATTGCATTTCAATTACAGGTCGTAAGCCAGCGATAGCCATTCCTACAGCAGTTCCTGCAATTCCTGATTCAGCCAAAGGTGCGTCAAAAACTCGGTCTTTACCATGTTTTACTTGCAAGCCTTCAGTTACTCGAAATACTCCTCCTTCTACTCCAACATCTTGTCCGTAAACAATCATGTTTTTGTCTTCTTTTAATTTTATATCCAATGCATCATTAATTGCATTGACTAGGTTCATTATCTTCATCTCAAATATGTATTTTCTCTGTTTATAATATAATACTTAGAGTGTTTTTTAATACCTCTATTTATTATTTTACTTTACTTTCTTTCCACTTCAAAAACTTCTCGTATTCTCGCTTCTGCTCTTTCAAATCATCTGGCATATCCACATATTGATATTTGAAGACATCTTCAATAGGATATTCTGTATAATTTTCTGCAGCAACAAACTGACGATCTACTTCTTTTTTATACTCTGCAATGATTTTATCTTCATCAAAATCAAATAAACCTTGATCCGTTAAATATGCTTTAAGTCTTGTCATTGGGTCTGTTTTGTCCCACCTTTCTTCTTCTTCCTTTGTTCTGTATTTTGTTGGATCATCAGAAGTGGTATGTGCACCTTTCCGGTAAGTAACAGCTTCAATTAGTATTGGGCCGTCTTCAGCTAATGCAAGCTTATGTGCTTCTTGTACTGCTGCATACATTGCAAAGAAATCGTTTCCATCAACCTGTATGCCTTTTACTCCATAAGCCACTGACTTAATTGCAATGCTCTCGGAAGCTGTTTGAACTCTAGTAGGAGTGGAGATGCCATATTGATTGTTTTGCACAATGAAAATAACGGGCACTTTCCATACTCCGGCAAAGTTTACTGCCTCATGAAAATCTCCTTCAGAAGTTCCTCCATCACCAACAAAAGTAAAAACTACTTCTTTCTTTTTGTGAATTTTTACTTCATATGCAATTCCTGTAGCATGCAATAATTGTGATGCAATTGGCACACTAAAGGGGATTACTTTATTTGCGTTTTTAAATCTTGTAGCATCCTCATTACCCATATAATAAAGAAAAACCTCTGTAAGAGTTACTCCTTTTGCCAACCAAGCACCCATTTCTCTAAAAGCAGGTACTAGCCAATCATCGTGACGAATAATTTGAGCAACAGCTCCAGATATTGCCTCTTGACCATAGTTTGGTGGATAGGTAAAAATCCTTCCTTGACGTTGATAATTTACTGTTTGTAAGTCTGCTGTTCGAGCAAATAGCATATCTTTATATGCTTTTACTAAAACTTTATTATCAATTTCTGGCATCCATTTCTTATTCTTAACTTTTCCGTTATTATCAATAATTCGGAAAATCTTTTTATTCAACGGACTATATTCTTTAAACATATGTAAAGGTTTATTTAGATTCATTATAAATTAGGCCGCAAAAGTACTATTTAAGTATGTATTTACCAAATTAGACTAATTGCAATTCGTTGTTTTTAGAAATATTAACTTATTATTTCAGTACTTTAGATTTTTCAAATAATTTGTAGAGATATATACTTATGAGAACTAGCTAATTAAAGCTAATTATTATATATATCATTTTAGTGAGTAATACTTTATCATATTGATTGTTTCATCAATATTAAGGTTGTTATTTTGTTTTAAAAGTTCATTAATACATTATTAAATGTCTAATTATCTTCTT
>JAOZKO010000281.1 GCA_029935325.1 Bacteroidales bacterium | reverse complement strand
ACCTATTATGGGTATTAGGAGAATGATTATTATTACTGCTATTTTGTACGTTTTCATTTTGTTATTTATTATTTTATTATTGAGTTGAATATTTGATTATTGAATATTGATTATTATCTACTCTTTATTATTGTTTGCTCTAAACTTCTTAAGCTCTCCTTATAAACAGCGGGACAACTAATACATTGCTAATAATAGAATAGTAGCAAGTGCAATAAATATACCTACCTTATTAATAAGACTCATCTTTTCTTTGAATAGCAGAATGCCAATTATTGCTGAAATAGCTACTATTGATACATTAAAGATTGGGAAGAAAATTGCACTTTCGTAAAAAGCCATGGCTTTAAACATTGTAAGCGCTGAAAAAAAGTTGAAGATACCCAATACAAAGCCTCCTATAATCGTATGTAGATTTATTTTCTCCTTTTTATAAACAGATTTACTGCCAAAAACAACTAAGCCAGCTATAAAAGCTATGCTAAAAAGACTTGTCATAAATAGTATCTCTGAGTTTAAATCCATTTCGATGCTATTAAAATGAATCTCTCGGATATACTTTAGTAAGGTGTCGTTAATGCCGGAAAATGCAAATATAAGTGTTGGGAATAGTATTTTCTTAAAATCGATATCCTCAGTTTTGTCTTTCTTAAAGATTAAATAGAACGATGCAATAGCAAGTAGCAAGCCTACAACTTTTGTTGTGCTGAGGTTTTCATATTCGTATAAATATGCACCAACAAATACAGGAATAACTACTGACATTTTGCTTGCAGTAGCTGTAATTGCTACTCCTGCTTTTTGAGTGCTATAAGCAAATAGTAAAAATGAAAACATAAATAATACTCCGAGGAAAACAGAGGGAATAAACCAGGATTGCTGAGGTATCTCCATTATTGATATATCTCCTTGATAAACAATAAAAGAGAAAATACTAGCAACAAGATAGTTGACAATAATTGCTTGAGAATTATTTATTTTATAATTATCAAATAGCCTGAAAATAACGAAGATGCTTACAAATAACAGCGTAGCACTTATAAGAAATATTACTCCCATGATTTATTGAAATAATGAATTATAGTGTCATTAGAATAGCGACAATTATTCTTATGCTTTGAATTTAGCTTTGGAGCAGCAAGTCCTTCGCCAAAAGTTTTATCACCAATTAATACCCTTGCTTCATCCCATAAGTTAAGGTCAATAAAAGATTGTAGCATTTTTTGACCTCCTTCTACAATAATACTTTGCAGTTCTTTTTCATAAAGAATACTCAGCATATCATTAATAGGACTTTCTTCAAAGTTTATTTTTATAAACTCAGTGTTTGTTTTGGATTCAATATCTCTATCAGTAAAAACTAGAGTAGGAGTAGAGTCATCCAAAATATTTAGAGATTGTTTGAGTTTATCTGATTCTGAGAATAAAACCCTAATAGGGTTCTTACCATGCCACTCCCGAGTATCTAATTTAGGATTATCGTTAATAGCGGTACCAGCACCTACCAATATTGCACTTTCTTCACTTCTCCATTTATGCACTGGTAATTTCAAATTAGTATTAGTAATCCAGTTTATTCCAATTGGGTCATCTGGCTTTCTTTTTACATCGATAAAGCCATCCAGCGTTTGCGCCCATTTAAGAATTATATATGGTCTTTTTTTGGAGTGGAAAGTGAAAAATGCAGAGTTTAACTCAAGGCTTTCTTGCTCAAGGATTCCTACATCTACTTGAATGCCTGCTTTTCGCATTTTGTCAATCCCTTTACCAGCAACCTTCGCAAACGAATCTTGGCAGCCAATTACAACTCTCTGGATATTCATTCTAATTATTAAATCAGAACAAGGTGGTGTTTTGCCATGATGAGCACAGGGCTCTAGGTTTACATATAATATTGATTCAGAAAGTAAATCGGTATCCTTAACACTATTGATGGCATTAACTTCCGCATGAGCTTTACCATACTCTTTGTGATATGATTCTCCAATAATTTTATCTTGATAAACAATTACACAGCCAACCATGGGATTAGGTTTAACATTTGATTTGCCCTTTAGGGCTAAATCAAGACAGCGTTGCATATAATTATTATCAGTACCAATCATATTAATTATCTAAAATGGCTAAAACTATTATCAATACTATTATTTTCTTTTTCACCAATTCCGTAAATATCATCGTATGCCATCAAAATCATAGCATAAGAAAGAGGAATAGTAAAGAACAGACCAACACCAAAAGCAAGAACTCCTATAAGATTAACTCCAGCAATTAGAATTAGAAATGCAAATGCTTCCCAAAATCGTTTTGTAATAATTACCCTGCTTGACTCTAATGCGGACCAGAAATCAAGCTTGCCAAATACCACCAATGGTATTACAAAAATATAAACAACGCTTAGGAAAATACCAGGAATAACCAATAAAAAAAAGCCTATTGATACTAGCAAACCACTAAGCATTGATACTATCATTGTTTGTAGAAATATTTTGAACCCATCAAGTAAATTTGAGAGTCTAATTGTTTCTCCCTTCATTATTCTATTGATAGATAGATAATAACCTGCTCCAATTGGTCCGGAAATAACCATTTGAATTATTTGCCCTATTTGTGGTTGTTTAAATAAAATGAAAGTAATAAGTAAATACACAGCAGTAAATAAACTTAGTACAAGCCATTGGGGTTTTATTAAATTCCAGGCTCGTATTAGGTAATATTGACTATTAAAATAGTATCCATTCCTATCTAAATCATTGGCTCTATTTGATATAATTTGTTGCATATATTGTATTAAAATTGTCAAAAAAGCCACCCTATATTACAGAGTGGCTCTTTAAATATGTTGAAAAGGGAATTACTAATTAGTGACTGCAAGAAAACTACGTATATTTGGCATTTTCTTGCAAAGACTAATTATCCCTTAAAATTACTTCATCATACTCTTGCTCAAACTGCAATTTATGATTTGCTTCTTCGATTGCTAGCAGGTGAAAAACTTCTTTCAATTCTTCATTTGGAGCAACTTTTGCCAAACTATTATAAAGTTTATAAGCAGCCATTTCTTTCTTCATAACTACAGTCAATGCTTCTGCGTAACTCATGTCTGGAGATGGTTTCACTGGAACTAAATAGTCCGCAATCATAAGGTCTTGTACCACTTCATTTTTTATGGAAGAGAATATCCCTTCGCTTTTAATCTTCATTAGCTTAGCCTTATGACCCATTTCCTCTTTTACAAAATCAATATAGATTGTTTTTATATCGGGGTTTATTGCGTAATTTGCTAATTCGCTATAAAAGTCAACGGCCTCTTGCTCTTGAGCAATTGCAAAGTCTAGAATTTCATCAACTGAATTAAAGTTTTCCATGTCTCTATATTTTTAAGGTTAAGAAATTAGAATTTTTCTATGTGTATTTGTCCTTCCGGGTTTTTTCTGCTCCATTCTGAAAAATCATCTTTTTCAAGTGCATCTGTCATATCTGAAATCATACGAGGATTTCCACAAAGGAAAATATGAGTATTATCAGGGTGAGGTTTAAATCCCCATTTTTCTTCCATAATACCTGATTTCCACATATCTTGAATAAAATCTACATGACCTTGCCAAGGAGTCATTTCCTTCTGTGGCTCTGTAATTGTAGGAAGATATTTTAATCTGGTGGTAAGTGTTTGTAATAAATCTAATTCCGAAGAATATCCTAAATCCCATGAATTAGCAGCACCATGAATAACAGCGATATTGCCTTTGCGTTGTAGTGCATTTGATCGAAGCATACTCATATATGGAGCAACGCCTGTTCCGGTGGCTATAAGAACTATATTTTTGTCTTCAGGGATTTGATCGAGGGTAAACATTCCAACAAACTTATTGCCAACACCAACTCTATCTCCAATTTTCAAT
>JAOZKO010000280.1 GCA_029935325.1 Bacteroidales bacterium | reverse complement strand
TTTAGATTTAACGGCTATATCAGATCCTATCCTATCTTTTTGGCATACCCAAGAACTATGGGGTACCGATCAGGACGAATTAAGAGTATATTATAAAACATCTTCAAATGGTTTATGGACTATAATTCCAGGACAAGAGTATACATCTTCTATATCAACTTGGACTGAGGAATCTAATATAGAATTACCCAACCCAAGTGCTCATTATTATATTGCCTTTGATGGTACAGCTACTTATGGTTATGGTGTTTGTGTAGATGATATTACTGTAAGAAGTGATGAGCCATCAAACCATGTAATGTCGTTTACAGCCACAGCCTACGGCCCAAATCAAGTAAATTTAACTTGGGATGATAATGATGGAGGTGCACAAGATGCCGATGGCTATTTAATTAGTGGTAAAACAGCTAGTGGATTCTTTTATCCCCCTGTAGATGGAACCGACCCTTCTGATGATCTTGACTGGAGTGATGATGAATTTAATGTAAAGGTAGACGATGGTGACGAAGGATATTCTGTTATGGGTTTATCTGCCAATACCAGCTATGATTTTGAAATTACTCCATATATCAATTCAGGAAGTAATATTAAATTTAAAAATTCTCCTGCTTCTCCCACTGCATCTGCCACTACAACAGGTTTAATAGAGTATAGCACCGAAGTTTATACTCCAAGCGGAGGCTCTCCACAACCTGCTGCAGCAAATATCAGCTCTTTAGCCGATACCGAGGGCGAAGCCGTAGATGTTTTCCGTATGACTATTCAGGATGTGGGTTTATGGGATGGTTTACCTACCAAAATAACTCAAATAAGAATTCAGCCTCATTCCACTAATTCTGCTCTTTGGTCAGATCATATCCAAGGCATAAATATACATGATGGCACTTCATACTTAGACCCACTTTTTACTATAGCTGATGGATCTATTGATATATTCTTTGATGTAGGGAATAATGATTTGAATATTGCTGATAATAGCTCAAAAACCATCACTATGTCTATATATTTAAACACTAGTGATATAATGGATCAAGGTATTCTTTCTTTTATGGTAGATGCCGATAATCATAGTTTTCTGGTAGATGATTCTTCTCCAACTACTGATTTTGCATTAACATTTGCAAATGGCGATTTCAATTCCAATGATTTTACTTTAGATGTGGTAGCAACAGAGCTTCAGTTTTTCGAAGAACCAAGTAGTGTAGTCCTTAACACTAATATATCACCCGCCCCCTCCGTTGTTTTTACCGATGCCAATGGAAATATTGACGAGGAAGATTATGAAACAGATATAATAAGTATAACTGCAATTGGAGCAACTTTGCTTTCATCACCTGTTACAGCAAGTATTGATGAATATGGTTTCGCAACTTTTAATAGTTTACAATTTTCAACAACCGCTTTGGGTGTTAAATTAGTAGCTGAAGATTTTAATAATTCTTTGGGAATAAATGCGAGTATTACAAGCGAACCATTCAATGTATTTAGTAATAGCTCCAATGTGTTTATTTCTGAAGTTGTTGACCCTGCTGATATGTCAACTGCCAGATATGTTGAACTGTTTAATCCAACTGCAACTGAAATTAATTTAAATCTTTACCATTTAAAATATCAGGAAAATGGTTCAGGTTCGCTAATAGATGTGGAATTAGATGGAGGAATAATTTCCCCGAATTCAACTTATATATGTGCTTTTGATGACCTCAATAATCCTACACAATTTGAACTGACCTATGGCAATTTGACGCGTAAGGAAAGTAATACATGGAACGGAGATGGAGATGACAGTTATTTTCTCTATTCAGGAACAACTCTTATAGATATTTATGGGGTTCTAAATGAAGATGGCACGGGTAAGGATTGGGAATATACAGATTCGCACGCAGTTAGAAAAAGAAATATTACCGAACCTAATGCTACTTGGGCAGCATCAGAATGGATAATTACACCTGCTAATGCCGACCAAATGACTCCAAGTATACATGCCAAAGATGTAAATTGGCAAGGAGGAACTGCAGATTGGAACACTAAAAGCACTTCAAACTGGGTAGTTGAAAACTACAACCACAGAGGATACGTTCCCGATGCTTCCTATAATGTTACAATTTCCGCATCAGCAACTAATGACCCAATAATTAGCGAGCCAGCTGCTTGTAATAATTTAACAATAGAATCAGGAGCAATAACTACATTAAACGCTGGACAATCTCTAACAGTAAATGGCACACTAAGCAATACTGGCCAAAGCAGTTTGGTTCTTAAATCCAATGCGAGTGGAGCCTCTTCATTAATCCATAACACCAATTCCGTTCCTGCTACAGTAGAAAGCTATTTTGCAGATATTAGTAATGATAAATGGTATTTAGTCTCTCCTCCAATAAGTGATGCTACCGCAGCAGTGTTTAACCTGCAATATCTTGACTATTGGGATGAACCCAATAAGAAATGGGTTGATATTACTGCGACAACAACAGCTTTGAATCTGGCTCAGGGATATTCTGTTAAAAAGACTAATGCTAATAATGATGGAAATACGGCAACATATACAGGACCATTAAACAATGGAAATAGAACTTCTCAAAACTTGGATTATACCGATCAAAGTGCAAGTTTTGGCGATGGTTGGAATTTGGTAGGAAACCCCTATCCTTCAGTATTAAATATTGATGAGCTTGTTTTCCCTACCGGGATAAATGCTTCGGCTAGTGTTTGGAAACACGATGGTACAGGTTATTTGCAATGGACACAGGGAGGGACTGGTGACGAGGAAGCTCATTATATTCAACCTGGACAAGGTTTTATGGTGCAATTAATAGCTGATGATAAAACACTTCCTTTTACAAATGCCGCAAGAACCCATACTGGTCTTTCTTCTTTTGATAAAGGCTTGATTAAAAGAACAAATAGCAAGGAAGTATTAAAAATGAGCATTCCATATCAATCATCTGAAAATACAGCCTATATCAGTTTTCGAGATGGAGCAAGTTTAGATTTCGATTCCTATTACGATGCTCATAAACTCTATGGTGCAGTCGAGAATCCTCATATTTTCTCTTATATAAATATAGAGGAAGCAGAACATTTAGCCATACAATCATTTCCCCAACCTAATGATGGCGATATAGTTCATTTGGGCACAAAAACAAGTGTTACAGGTAATTACGAGTTGGTGTTTAGTGGAATGTATACTTTTGCTGCCGACCAAGCATTTATTTTATTGGATAAAAAAACCAATGAAACCTATAAAATCCGTAGCGATTCTATTATAGAGTTTTATCATGAAAATAGCGATAGCGAAAACCGTTTCGATTTGCTCTTTAAAATGACTACGGGTATTGATGATAATGAAGAAAATGATTATGGTTTTTATGCATATATAAATAACGACAGGCTTTATATAAGTCAAATAGAAACAATGGATGCAAATACACATATTGAAATATATAATAGCCTGGGACAATTATTAATAGAAGAAAAAATAAGCAATGCCCAAAGTGGTATTCCTATTCAGCTTCCTTCAGCTTATTATGTTATTAGACTACGTTCGGATAAAATGAGTATTTCAAATAAAATTTTTATACCATAATGCATTTTTTATACCTTTATGGCATTAAACAATGCATCATGAGATACTTTAAATTATTATTATGAAAAGATTTTTACTTTTATTGGGGTTTGTTGGGCTTGTTTTTTTTGGGTTTGGGCAGACAACGATTGATTTTGAAACTACAGGTGACGGTTATACACCTTCTGCAACTGAGGGGTCAGGAGATACTGATGTTTTTAATAGATCAAACCCAAACCTAGGAGGTAATTCTAGTTACCTATGGTCCGTTGAAGATATTTCCTTAGTAAATCCATCTATTGCTTTAGATCAAATTGACATAACTGGAGGTGCATCTTTTA
>JAOZKO010000279.1 GCA_029935325.1 Bacteroidales bacterium | reverse complement strand
ATGAAAATAATAGAATTAAAAGGCATAAAAAAGTATTTCCAAGTTGGCACCCAAGTGGTAAAGGCTTTAGAGGGTATTACTCTAGATATTAATAAGAACGAATATGTAGGACTAATGGGGACATCTGGTTCTGGTAAATCTACTTTAATGAATATACTTGGCTGCCTCGACTCCCCTACCGCTGGCTCATACAATCTTAACAACCAAACAGTGAGCGAACTAACTGACAACGAGCTTGCCGAAATAAGGAATAAAGAAATTGGCTTTGTATTTCAAACCTTTAATTTACTGCCTAGAGCAACTGCTTTAGAAAACGTAATGCTACCATTGGTTTATGCTGGCATGGCAAAGGAAGACAGAATAGAAAGAGCTACGGAAGTTCTTAAGCAAGTTCATTTAGCCGACAGAATGGATCATAAACCTAATGAACTTTCAGGAGGTCAAAGGCAAAGAGTAGCAGTTGCTAGAGCATTGGTTAATCGCCCATCAATAATACTTGCTGATGAACCAACAGGAAACCTAGACTCCAAAACTTCCATTGAAATAATGGGACTATTCGAAGAAATCCATAAATCAGGAAATACTGTAATTATTGTTACCCACGAGGAGGAGATTGCAGAGCATACACACCGTATTATTCGCCTGAAAGATGGACTTGTAGAATATGAAAATATAAATGAGAACCCGAAAAGTGTATTAAAATAATAGAAACTAATTATGAGTAAACAAGACTTTAAAGTATATACCAAAGGTGGGGATAAAGGAATGACTTCTTTAATAGGAGGCACTAGAATTGCTAAGCACGATTTGCAAGTAGAGGCTTATGGTACTATTGATGAACTAAAATCATATATAGGTCTAGTTTATGATTTTGTGGATGATTTAAGTAGTAAAAAAAATCTCTTAATCATTATTGAGCAGCTTTTTATTATTGAAAGCCTAATTGCCTGCGATAGTTATGAAAGTAGATTAAGAATGCCCCAACTAAAGGAAGAGGATATTCGCTTTTTGGAAGATGATATAGATAGAATGACAAACTCACTTACTCCTCTTAAATCATTTATACTTCCTGGTGGCCATCCACTTTTATCGCATTGTCATATTGCACGAAGCATAAGTCGAAGAGCAGAGAGAGCATATCTTAGATATACTGAAAACATACAAGCCGAAGAATTAATTATTCAATACTTAAACAGATTAAGCGACTATTTGTTTACACTTAGCAGATACACCGCAAAACTGCTTGATGTTGACGAATTATTATGGCACCCAAAAAATCAAAAATAGATATAGTACTGATTTTATGACGCTTAAAGCTTAAATATTTTTCTTGTTTTTTAACTCTAAAAAACTACTTTTGCAAAATTAATAAATAACATAAATTATAGAATATGTATTGGACACTTGAATTGGCTTCAAAGATTGAAGATGCCCCTTGGCCAGCAACAAAAGACGAACTAATTGATTATTCATTACGTTCTGGAGCTCCTATGGAAGTTATAGAAAACTTAAGAGAAATAGAAGACGAAGGTGAGCAATACGATAATATTGAAGACCTTTGGCCAGACTATCCAACAAAAGAAGATTTCTTTTTTCATGAAGATGAATACTAGAATAGGAATAAAACTAATTTTTTAAGGGACTTTTGTCCCTTTTGTTTTATACGGACATGACGTTTTGGCACAACACACAATGCTGATTTCGTGATGTTTATCACAAGAAAGAAATAAAAACTTTATATATATAGTTTTGCCCTATTTTTGCTCTTTAAGAGCACTTATAAATACCCTTAGAATTTACAAATATGTTAAAATTCATCAATAAATTTTTCGGAACAAAATCAGATAAAGACGTTAAGAGATTGCTACCAATCGTAACGGCTGTTCATGATGCCGAAAAAACAATCAGCTTACTGACTAATGATGAGCTTCGTGCCAAAACCATAGAGTTTAAAAGTACTGTGTCAGATGGTATTTCCAAAGAAAAGGATGAGATTCAAGCCCTAAAGGATCAAATTATCAATAATCCTGAAATGGATATCGTTGATAAGGAAGAAAACTGGAAGAAAATTGACAAAATAGAGGAAACCATTACTTCTAAAATAGAAGTAATTCTTAAGGAATTATTACCACAAGCTTTTGCTGTTGTAAAAGAAACCGCACGTAGGTTTACTGAAAATGAATCCATTGAAGTTACCGTTAACGATCATGATAAAAACTTAGCCACTAGATTCGATAATATTAATATTGAAGGTGATAAAGCCTATTATGGAAATTCATGGATTGCTGGTGGTGTTCGAGTTAAATGGGAAATGATTCATTATGATGTTCAGCTTATTGGTGGAGCAATATTGCATGAAGGTAAAATTGCTGAGATGGCAACTGGTGAAGGTAAGACATTAGTCGCTACTCTACCAATATACCTCAATGCACTTTCAGGCAGAGGAGTACATATTGTAACTGTAAACGACTATCTAGCTAAGCGTGACTCCGAATGGATGGGAATGCTATTGGAGTTTCATGGACTAAGTGTTGATTGTATTGATAAGCACCAACCAAATACTACCGCTCGTAGAGAGGCATATTTAGCTGATGTAACTTACGGTACTAATAATGAATTTGGCTTCGATTATCTTAGAGATAATATGGCTACAGAAACTGCTGAACTAGTTCAACGCCCTCATAACTATTCTATAGTGGATGAGGTCGATTCTGTTTTAATTGATGATGCGCGAACACCGCTTATTATTTCTGGTCCAACCCCAAGAGGCGATCATCAAGAGTTTGATGAACTTAAACCATATGTTCAAAAACTATATAGTGTTCAGAAGCAATTAGTAACAAAAACATTTGCTGAAGCGAAAAAACTAATTGACTCTGACGACAAAGAAAATCAGAAAGAAGGTTTTACTAAGCTTTTTAGAGCTTATCGAGGTCTTCCAAAAAGCAAAGCTATTATTAAATTCCTTTCTGAACCTGGTATGCGTACTGGCATGCAAAAGACTGAGAATTACTATATGGCAGAGCAAAATAAGCATATGCATATTATTGATGATGAGCTTTATTTTGTAATTGAAGAAAAACATAATTCCATTGAGCTAACTGATAAAGGTATTGATTTGGTTACAGAAATGACTGGTGATTCAAATTTTTATATTTTACCAGATATTGCTGTTAATCTAAATAGTATTGAGCAATCTGATGATGATGCTAAACTAAAAGCCGAAAATAAAAGTAGGCTATTACAAGATTACAGTATTAAAACAGAGCGGGTACACACTATGAACCAGCTTTTCAAAGCCTACGCATTGTTTGAATTAAATGTGGAGTATGTAATTATTGAAAATAAAATAAAGATTGTTGATGAGCAAACAGGCCGTATTATGGAAGGCAGAAGGTATTCCGATGGTTTGCACCAAGCAATTGAAGCAAAAGAGAATGTAACTGTTGAGGCTGCTACTCAAACTTATGCTACAATCACCTTGCAGAATTATTTCCGCATGTACAATAAGCTAGCAGGTATGACAGGAACTGCTGAAACCGAAGCCGGTGAATTTTGGGATATCTACAAACTTGATGTTACTGTAATTCCTACCAATCGCCCTATAACTCGTAAAGATGATGAAGATTTAGTTTATAAAACCGTTCGTGAAAAATACCAAGCAGTTATTAAAGAAACTGCAATATTAGTTGGCGAAAAAAGACCAGTACTAATTGGTACTACTTCTGTAGAGATTTCGGAATTACTAAGTCGAATGCTTAAGATACAAGGTATAAAGCATAATGTACTTAATGCAAAGCTACACCAAAAGGAAGCTGATATTGTTGCTGAAGCTGGTTATGGTGGTAATGTAACTATTGCAACAAATATGGCTGGTCGTGGTACCGATATTAAATTGGGAGAGGGAGTAAAA